>CBDUSK010000199.1:0-3432 GCA_965369915.1 uncultured Phycisphaerae bacterium | reverse complement strand
CAACGTTCCTTTAGAACATTGTACGAGCAAAAAAAAGGGGTCAATGTATACTTGCTTCAAGTATTATAAAACGGTAAGCAAACTGTTTATCAATAATTCGATCATCATCCTCAAGATCACAGGCTTCATAGGACTTTCAGCTTCTTTCGGCAGTTTTGTCGTTGCAGCCATTCTGATAATAAAGAAACTTTTTTTTCAAATCAACGTTACCGGTTGGGCTTCATTGATAGTCTCTCTTTACCTGATCGGCGGTTTAATCTTATTTGCATTAGGTGTCATTGGCGAATATCTGCTAAGATTAATGGTCGAGACAACAGACAAACCGTATTACTTTATTAAAGAAGAAAAAACATAGAGGAGCGGAATGAAAGTAGTATTTATTGTTTTGGATTGTGTGCGATACGACCATTTCGGTTGTAACGGCAATACGGATATTTATACCCCGACCATAGATGCCATTGCCGGCAAAGGATGTGTGTTTCATAATCATTTTTCCGCGGCACCGTGGACATGCCCATCTGTTGGGTCGATGTTAACCGGGGTTTATCCGCACAGGGTCGGTATGTTTAAAAACCGGCAGTCGTTTCCAGATAATGTAAAGAGTATGTTCCGGTACTACAAGGAGGGGAATCGGACTGCCGCGAGTTTTGTTAAAGCGATCAATTTTTTTGGAGAAGACAATGAAGCTAATGAAGTCGGTTACTGTTGGAATGTACCTGATATTCTCAACTGGCTTCAAGAAAATGACGGCGACGACTACTTTCTTTACCTGCATCACTGGAATACGCACCCGCCTTATTTTACAAGATATTCAAAACAAGGCTGGTACGACGGGATGTTAAAGGTTATCGAACTGGTAAAGACAGGCAAAGAGAAAAATATTCAAAAAGCCAAAGACCTGTACAAAGCGGCCATTGAAAGGGCAAGCGAAGAGTTCATTTACGCGATAGTTGAGAAACTTGATAAATTGAACGCACTGGCCGACACACTTCTGGTAATTACAGCCGACCATGGTGAATCCTGGGGTGAGAGACTTGAAAACAGGAGCGATTTAGACCTTTTTGGTATGCATGGTACATTTCTTTATGATGAGGTTATTCATGTGCCTCTGATTCTGTCCGGCCCCGGCATTGCCGCCGGTTGCCGGGTAAGGGCTTTGACGCGGAGTGTGGATTTATTTCCGACCATAATGGAATTAAACGGCTGGGAGTTAGATAAATCGAGTCAATACGTTGCCGTTGACGGTAAGAGTTTAATGCCTGTTATTTCAGGAAAGGAAAAAGATAACAGGAAGTGTTTTTGCTCTACAGCTTATCTCGACAGGATGCAGGAGGATGTGATTACGAAAGTTATTCAGAAATTTGCATGCAGGGACAAAAACTGGAAAATTATTTTTGACAAAGAAATCGACAAGTATCAGCTGTATGATTTAAACAGCGATCCCGGCGAGAAGCACAACTTATCTGGCGAGCAAGAGGATGTTTTGGACAAATACAAAAAGATTCTGCAGGAGCATATTGGTGTTATACAGCAGAGTCTGAGCGACAAAGAAACGAAGATTCTGGCTGACAAACTAAAAGACCTCGGTTATATGTAAGTATGGTTTTCCAGATGAAGATTTCAAAAAAAATTGCCGCAATCCAATCCTCTTATATTCCGTGGAAAGGTTATCTTGATATTATTAACAGCGTTGACGAATTCGTTCTGTACGATGATGTCCAATACACAAAAAAGAATTGGCGAAATCGAAATAGGATAAAAAGTCAAAGCGGTTCTCAATGGCTTACGATTCCGGTAATTTATAAAACTCACGACCAAAAAATTCAGGATACCGAAGTAGTCAATAATGCGTGGAAACGAAAACACTGGAGGTCTATAGCGTATAATTACCAAAAGGCTAAATACTTTCAAGATTATAAGGATTTTTTTGAAGATCTTTATTTAGGTACAGAAGAAAAATTTTTGAGTAAAATTAATTACCGTTTTCTTAACGGTATTTGTAAAATTTTGGGGGTACACACAAAGCTATCCTTCTCGAAGGACTTCGATCTCGCAGAAGACAAAGTCGAAAGAGTTATCGATCTGTGTAAGCAAACAGGTGCAACTGAATTTCTCTCGGGTCCGGTAGCAAAACCATATCTTGACGAACAATCGTTTGCAAAAGAGGGTATAAGATTAACCTGGATGGACTACCTGGGCTATCCGGAATACGATCAGCTTTATCCGCCCTTTGACCATTATGTAACTGTGCTTGATGTAATATTTAATTGCGGGCCTGAGTCGCCGTTTTATATTTGGGGCTGGAGGAATCGTCAATGAAATTCGTTTCTACTTGCGAACGATAAAAGTGAATTGATCAGACGGGCGGAACTTTCGAGGATATTTTTAGTTCATACGGTCTGTCTTGACAACATGACAGGATTATAAGGGTATGAATATTGCATTCGTTGTTATTGCGGCGGTGCTTTTGAATATTTCAGGGGCAATTGTCGCTAAGTATGTCGCGGTTAATACTGGTGTGCTTTATATTGCGGTTCCACTGGCAGGTCTTCTTGTGGCGATCTACCTTGCCAGGACGGCTTTCTGGATACTTGTCGGCCGTAAGTATCAGCTATCTTACATATATCCGGTGTTGAGTATTAATTATGTTTTTTCATTTCTTCTGGGTATGTATCTTTTCCATGAGCAGTTCGAGTTGGCTCGCTGTATTGGGGCCTTTATTATTGTGGCCGGAGTTCTTGTCGTTTCGCTTTCTGAGCATAAATATGAAAGGCTAAGATTGTAATGTTTTATGCTGTAGCGGTAATCGTAGCGATATTAGCATCTATTGGGCATATTTTTTTTAAGACATTCGCCTTAAAACATAAAACAGCTTTTCCGGCCCTCTTGATGGATCGACATCTTATATTTGGCTCTGCGTTTTTCGGCACGAGCGTTATTTTGAGCATTATAGCGTTGAAATTTATTGATTTTTCTTCCTTTTACTCGTTCACCGCTCTGAACTATCTTTTCATTTCTGTCTTGTCGAAAATTTACCTTAAAGAATGTATTGACAGAAGTAAGATTATTGGTAATGTAATTATTGTTATTGGCATTCTTGTTTACAATTTGCAGGCATTTTCTTGAAAACAGTAAAGGTTTACCTATGACTCCCGATTCAGATAGCTTGATTTCCGAAAACCGGCATATTGGTCAAATTGCCCTGATTCGCGGCGTTTTTTACGCTTTTATTTTCGGAATCGGCTTCTTTCTTTCCTTCAACCAGGCGATGAAGCCGAGAATTTATCATAGCGATTTATTTCTTCACTTGAACTCCGCAAAGCAATTTACTCTTGATAAACTGCTTTCTCATTCTCATCCCGGCTTTAATATCCTTGTCTCAGGCTTTTCAAAGATACTTCATGTAAGTCATGAATGCGTTGCAGTTTTTCT
>CBDUSK010000198.1:0-3460 GCA_965369915.1 uncultured Phycisphaerae bacterium | reverse complement strand
CCAAAGGTAAGTTTAAAATCACTCGGCTTTATTTCAGATCGAACAAACTGTTATCCAGAGGCTCAACCATCCCCAGTGATAATTCACGAAAAGTTTCAAGATAAGCAGTTGTACTGTCATACTTGTCCGGCATATCCAACGAACCGATATGACCGTCAACCCACGCAACGTTAGCTTTTAATCTATGACGGAAATGTATCGTAGGCTGCGGAACTGCATTCGTGTCCACCTCACCATCCCATGATAACCAGTAACGTGCTTCTGCGAAAGAATATTCGATCAGTTTGTTACCCTTTAAGTGCGCGGTATCTGCAAACATTAATGTTGCACTCGACTGGGCAACCTGTGTTGACTTTGTCGTTTTAGCATAGCATTCTTTCCATTTATCAAGGGTCGCATAACCGCGCCAAAGGGTGCTCCCAATGTATGACATGTTGTAACCATAGCCGCCGCATCCTTTTTCAAAACTTTGGTTCCAGGTCGCTCCCTCATGAAACTTCACATTTTCAGGACACTCTTTGACCTTACCCCCACCTAGATATGACGCAAGCGGCCCCTTTGTCGGATCAAATGCATCATCAAATGTTTCCCTTACTCCGTGCCAGCGGTTCAAACCTCCAATACCATATAAAAAATCGCTCGCAGCGGCGGCAAAGTGATCGTCATTTTCTATCGCATAACCGATATTAGCTAGTGCAATCTGGTGAAGGTTGGTCTTGCATACTACGCTCTTGGCCTGTGACTTTGCTACACTTAAACTTGGAAGCAGGACAGATATCAAAAGGCCTATGATCGCGATCACTACCAGTAATTCGATCAAGGTAAAGCCCTTTGTTTTTTTATACAACAGATAGCACATGTTTTCTTTCGTTAAGGAAGACGCCATTTTTCCCGGCTAAGCCACTGGTTTACAAAGACGGTCATATCTGAAATATCGATCACCGTATCATTCGGCTCGGCAAGATTGCATCGCTGAATCCAATTAGCTTCGCCAAGATTTGCCTGCCACGCCGATGCGAACAAAGCAAAGTCAAGCATATCGACGAGACCGTCAAGGTTAATGTCCGCACTAAACTCCTGTTCGTTAAGCACACCCAATGCTTCAAGATCAAAACCCCCGGAACCTGATGTCACCCATGGATATGGATCATAGATCGGATGATCTTCTTCATAGATGCTATATGCCGGTGCCGTATTAGGGTCGGCATATCCGGCACTGTTGGCTTCATCGAAATAACATCCTGCTCCGGGAATATCGACTATCCGAATGTACTTGATATTATTGAGATCGACATTACCAGACAACACCATCGGATGATCGTACAGATCGCTCAGATCGAAAGGCGTGCCCGTGCAATAACTCTTTCCATTGATGTGCTTACCAGCAAGATTGTAAACATCGCTAATTTCAATTGAATTTCTAGTTTCGTTCGGAGTAAGAGACACGGACGGGAACCGGGCAAAATAATTAGGATCGGTTGCAACTTCTACATACGCCAACTCCGCAAACATCTGACCGGCAATCGTGCCTATTGAAGGATTGGTATCATTGATCACAAAGCCATTTTCAAATACCACAAAATCGTATCCACTCTTATTGGAGATTATATTATTAGGTTCGCTAAATTCAATGGTTATCTCACCCGGTGGTGTCGAAGGAGTCAGGTCCATATCTACGTCACCTAAGCATACTACATGCATTTTGTCACCCGTCGGAGGCCCCAAGGCCAGACTCGTATCCTGCCAAAAAGGAGCAACTCCGGGTGACGGTTCGTACTTGTACACCTTTTTTGCCCAATCCCGGAATATCGGGTTAACTCTGTTGTTTGGATCTTCCACTCCTGCCTGCCGCCAGTTATCGTCTACATAACCATGAACGCCAACCTCGGTGTACGGGCCTGCCACGACAACACCGGCAATCATAATAAAACTCAACGCTAAAGTTATATTTTTAAACATATTACGACTCAAAAAAGATCAGGCCCCGGCCTGAAACCAGGGCCTGATTTATTATTGTCTCCGTGTCCTGAAACGCCTCTCCTCTTGTTAAGAATACGGACGCTATCTGACCCTTCTATCTCAACGTCTTCATCCATTAGCATACCCGTAATGGTCATCTCTACTTTCGTCCCGTGTTCGATCTCACTGAGGTCGCCAAGCTCATTTTCAAGGACAGCCAAAAGATCGCTTCGCTTAAACTGCAAGACAAGATCGACGAAACCGTCAGGGTCTGGAGAGGACACATCATCAAAGTTGCTGCGAATAGGAGAAACGCCTGCTAAAGCAACTGTTAAAACATCGATTTCCCCAGGATCAAATTCTTCGCTGCCTAATATAGCGACAGTGATCACGCCTTGCCCCTTTAAGTTAACTCTAATGGGATTGATCCCGGATCCAGGCATTATATCAACCGATACAGTAATCGGCGCAGCTATTGTCGTAACCTTGTATATTGTACTTGTATAAGTACTCCAATCGGTATCGAGCAAATAAATACTTTTCCCGTCAATAACAAACTGACCGATTCCGCCAAAAGCGATGTCCGCCACCAAGGTACCAAGGTCAAGATCGTATTGTGAAAAAGTTGCACCCCAACCGGTCGTTGCGTAAAAGTTGTCATCATTATCGAAACCAATATAGCCAGCTGTGATACCGAGCACCGAAGTCGACGAACTCATGTCAAGAACACCACTGCTATCGGCTGAAAATTTCAGAATCCCTTCGCCGTTTTGCTTGGCATAATAAAGATTGTCTGCCGAATCAAATGCAATGCCGCCTGCATAACCACCGACAGATGCTGCCAGAGTTGCTATGCCCGTAGCAAGATCATATTTAAATATCTGGCTCTGACCGAAACCGGTCGGATCGGCAACAAAATAAACATCTCCTGCTGAGTTGATCGCCATATCATAAATACCATTCTCGACCAACTGCTCCTGATAAACGCCACTACTGTCAACATAACCCATTGTATAAGGAAATGGAAAACTGAAGGTGGTGGCATAGGACGTATAAGTGGTCCCGTTGTAACGTACAACCAAGGAGTTGGCGATCGCGCCAGGCAAACTGCCTGAAACCTTAGAGCTGTTATCGCTAAGATCGACAGTCACAAGCTCGCTGCCCTGACCGGCATATAAACTGCCAGCATCAATATCAAGACCGCCGAGCGTAACCCACGCTACGTTACCAATATAAACTGTTTCGCTGACATAATCAGGTTCCACCGAAAATACTGCCATAACATTACATGACATCATTGCTACCGCTAATAAACAAAATAAACTTTTCAACTTCATAACATACTTCCTTTCATAACAATAATACCCTCTTACATTTACGTTTTTCCATTTCGTCGTCTATTGTTACGGCTGTCGTCAGATCAGTGACAACCGCAACAATAAGCCCTATGTGAAAATGGCTTTAACGCTAAAAATATTTTTTGTTTGAAACGCTTCCTAAC
>CBDUSK010000197.1:0-3462 GCA_965369915.1 uncultured Phycisphaerae bacterium | reverse complement strand
TGGTGCGGTCAATACATTGAAGGTCGGTTTTAACGGGCTTCTTAGCGGCTATAACACCGACTATGCCGGAGCCATCGATGCTCTCACCTCGGCTATGGGGATTGGCCGGCATGATCTGCATAGCGCCAAAGTTGCGGTCATCGGTGCCGGCGGCGCGGCCCGTGCGGTCGTTGCGGGGCTGTGCGATGTCGGGGCAAAGGTTACGATTTATAACCGAACCCTTTCCAAAGCCGAAGGGCTGGGTAGCGAATTTGGCGCAAAGGCCGCCCCGCTTGATGCTCCGGCCGACTGTAGCGCGGATATTATGATTAACTGCACAAGTATCGGAATGCAGCCCGATATAGATGCCTCCCCGGTGCCTAAATCGGCTGTCAGCGGCGATATGGTGGTTTTTGATACGGTTTATAACCCAGCCGAAACGCTGCTGCTCAAATACGCCAAAGCCGCCGGCGCCAAAACAGTTTGCGGAGCGGAGATGTTCATCCGACAGGCAATGGCGCAGCATAAGATCTTTACCGGTTCAGATGCCGACGAACAGATTATGGGTATTATGCGAAAAACCGTTTTTGATTGTCTTGGCAGTTGATATTGTAGATGGCATATTGTATATTGCAGGTTAGCGTTAATTCGATATTAAATAAAGTGTAGGATAGAAATCAATGGCTAAAAAAAATGAAAAGGTTGTTCTTGCTTACAGCGGCGGGCTGGATACGAGCGTTATCCTGCCGTGGCTGAAGGAGACTTACGGTTATGATGTAATCGCTTTCGCCGCTGAATTGGGACAGGGCGATGAGCTTGACGGCATAAAGAAAAAGGCTCTCGCCACAGGTGCGGTAAAGTGCGTGGTAAAGGATCTCCGCAGGGAGTTCGTAACCGATTACGTCTGGCCAATGCTCAAGTCAGGAGCGATTTATGAAAATGACTATCTGCTTGGCACCAGTATCGCCCGGCCGCTGATAGCGAAACACCAGGTCGATGTTGCCGAAGCTGAAGGCGCTACCGCTGTTGCCCACGGAGCCACCGGCAAGGGCAATGACCAGGTGCGGTTCGAACTGACCTTTATGGCACTTAACCCGTCATTGCGGATTATCGCACCGTGGAAGGACCCGAACTTCGAACTTACCTCTCGCCAGGCAGCCGTCGATTATGCCAAAAAGCATAAAATCCCCATCGAACAGAGTAAGAAGAAGATATATTCCCGCGACAGAAACCTCTGGCACATAAGTCACGAAGGGGCCGACCTTGAAGAGCCGTGGAACGAGCCGAAGGACGATTTGTTCGTTATCAGCAAGCCGGTTTCAAAGACACCGAACAAACCTGAATATGTAGAGGTTGGTTTCAAAGAGGGCGTTCCGGTAAGTATCAACGGTAAGGCGACAGGGCCGGTGAAAATGATTGAGACCCTCAACAAGATCGGCGGCAAACACGGTGTCGGCCAGGACGACCTGGTCGAGAATCGTCTGGTCGGAATAAAATCCCGCGGCGTGTACGAAACGCCCGGCGGAACAATACTCATCACGGCACATAAGCTGCTGGAGAGTATTACGCTGGACAGGGACACACTGCACTACAAACAGGCTATCGCTCTGAAATATGCGGATATGGTCTATAACGGCAAGTGGTTCAGCAGACTCCGCGTTGCCCTGGATAAATTTGTTGATCAGACCCAACTTCCGGTAACCGGCACAGCCAGACTGAAACTATTTAAGGGCAGATGCACACCCGCGGGTGTTAAAAGTAAAAACAGTCTGTACAGTAATGATCTGGCAAGTTTCAGTATGGGTGACGAATATGAACCAACCGATGCTACCGGCTTCATTCGCCTGTTTGGTTTGCAAATGAAAGTCGCCGGGGCCGTTGACGGTAAAAAAAGGAAAAAGTAAGGTAGAGTAAAACCGGTATAATTTCCGATACTGGAATTGTATCAGTAAAAGGAGTTATAGTGCCTATAGAATGGATTTGGGTTGTTTTTTCGTTTGCCTTCGGCACCTGCGCAGGCAGCTTTCTGAATGTCGTTATATACCGTATGCCGCGGGATAAATCGCTGGTGTCTCCGGGTTCGGCATGCCCGGCGTGCGCCAGGCCGATACGGTTCTATGATAACATACCGCTTTTTTCGTGGCTCCTGCTCTTAGGCAAATGCAGATACTGCAAGGCAAAGATCTCTCCGAGGTATTTCGTGGTTGAGTTTTTGACGGGTCTGATGTTTGCCGGTGTTTTCGTTTTGTATTTCATCGTTGGTATTCGCCGGTTCCAGATAGACGGAGCAGTTGGTATTGAGGCATTTTTAAGTGGCGGCTGGCTGATTTACCTTGTCCATATAACGATGCTTTCCGCCTTCATTGCGGCATCTGCCATCGACCTTGAATTATGGGTGATACCGCTTTCGATATGCTGGTTCGTTACCGCTGTCGGTCTGATCGCTTCTGCGCTAAGCGGTTTTGTAATTGCCCCGGAGGTCATCCACCACTGGCGGCTGTTCCCTGAATGTTCTCCAGCGATCGCCGCTGCCGCCGCCGGTGCCGCGATCGGGCTGATATTATCGCTGGCCGGTTTAGCTGCAAAAATAATTCCTGCCAGCTACGAATTAAAAGAGGGCGAATCGGAAGATGAAAAAAACTTCAATCACCGTCTTGAGGTGCTAAAGGAAGTAATATTCCTTCTTCCGGTTCTGATTTGTGCTTCTGCGGCTTTTTTCCTATTCAGCAGGGTCGAATCTTTCGCGGGATGGTGGACGGGTTTCTCACAGCATTCTGTTACTTATGGCCTGTTTGGCAGTTTGTGGGGATATTTTGTCGGCTGCTCGATAGTCTGGGCGACAAGAATACTTGGTACTCTGGCGTTCGGCAAGGAGGCTATGGGACTTGGCGATGTACACCTTATGGGGGCCGCAGGGGCGGTCGCCGGGACATTTTGCGTAGGTGTGGCATTCTTCGTGGCACCGTTTTTCGGTCTGGCATGGGCGGGGTACCAAATGTTTTTTGAAAAAAGAAGACAAATTCCTTATGGTCCGTTCTTGTCAATGGGTGTCTTTTCAGTTATGATATTCCACGACTGGTTCAGGAATTTCCTGAGGGTTCTGTATTTATAAGAAAAAATCAGGTTGGATGTGATATAAACGAGACGACTTTTTTATGAAATGGAGGTCAATTATGAGAACTATTGCGGGAAAAAAATTGTTGATTGCTGTCTGCCTTTCTGGAGTGCTGCTGATTCTTTCAGGATGTACGAACTGGGAGAAGAAGTACAAAGGTCTCAATGTTGAGCATGAGAATCTGAAAGGGCGGTATGAAAACTGCGTTACATCGCTTGAGGATTTCGACGGTGAAAGAACCAATCTTTCGGTAAAGCTTACCACCAGCCAGCAGACCATCGAGGAACTTGAGCGAAAACTTTCCGAAAGCAGCATAGACAAGGCGACCGGATTTGATGGGAGGGATGTTAGGTATGATCGAGATGCGG
>CBDUSK010000196.1:0-3489 GCA_965369915.1 uncultured Phycisphaerae bacterium | reverse complement strand
AATGCATGTACCTTTGCTGGATTTGAAGGCGCAGTATGAGACGATCAGGGATGAGATTTTGGCGGGCATCAATGAGGTGCTTGACTCGCAGCGATGTATCGGCGGGCCGAAGGTCGAGGAGCTTGAAAAGGCTGTCGCTGAGGTCAGCGACTGTAAGTATGCCGTTGGTATGTCGAGCGGAACCGACGCGATATTGAATACGCTGATGAGCCTTGACATTGGGCCGGGCGATGAAGTTATTACGACGCCTTTTACGTTCTTTGCGACGGCCGGCTGCATTGCGAGAGTTTGTGCGAAGCCGGTTTTTGTCGATATCGATCCGAAGACTTACAATATTGATGTTGCACAGATCGAGGCGGCAATTACCGACAAGACAAAGGCGATCATGCCGGTTCATCTGTTCGGTCAGATGGCGGATATGGATCCGATCATGGCGGTGGCGAAGAAGCATGGCCTTGCTGTTATCGAAGATGCCGCTCAATCGATCACCAGTGTCTATAAGGGCAGGAAGGCGGGCAGTATCGGGACCGCCGGCTGCTTCAGCTTTTTCCCCAGTAAGAATCTCGGCGGCATCGGCGACGGCGGCATGATTGTCACTAATGACGCCGAGCTTTATGAGCGAATGAAGGTGATGCGTAACCACGGTCAAACGTCGCAATATAAACACAAATATATCGGCGGAAATTTTCGGCTGGACCCGATCCAGGCGGTGGCGCTTTCGGTGAAGCTTCCTCATCTTGACAGTTGGTCCGCGGCACGGAGAGCTAACGCTGAGTATTATAACAATAAGTTCGCAGGCACGGTGGTTGAAACACCTTATATCAGCCCGGATTGCGTATCGATTTATAATCAGTATGTGATTCGTGTTCCGAAACGCGATGAGTTGCTCGAGCATCTTAAAGCAAACGATATCGGCTGCGCGGTGTATTATCCGCTATCTCTGCATCTTCAGGAGTGCTTTGGGTACTTAGGATATAAAGAAGGCGATTTCCCTGTGTCCGAGAAAGTATCCGGCGAAGTTCTTGCACTTCCGGTATATCCTGAACTTACCGATGAGATGAAGGATTATGTGGTGGGAAAAGTTTTGTCTTTTCTTCAATAGCACATTTCAAAAAGTATGCCATTAAACGAAATAATCCGAATTGCTCGTCCCGGCCATTGGGTCAAGAATATCGTTGTGTTTTTTCCCGTTGTTTTCGGGATGCACGCGACCGATGGCCAGGCGTGGCTGCTGGCGCTGGGTGCTGCGGTTGCTTTTTGCTTTGTATCGAGCTTTAGCTACATTATCAACGATATCAGAGATCGCGCCAACGATCGCTGCCATCCTCGCAAGAAGGATCGGCCTCTGGCATCCGGGAAGCTGAGTGTATCAACCGCTGCAGCGGAGGCGACTGTGTGTGTTGTTCTGGGTTTTGCCGTCGCGTTTGCGATTTCACCCCTGTTGTGCCTGGTGGTTGCAGCATATGTTGTGCTCCAGGTTTGTTATACGCTGCTGCTGAAACAGAAGGCCCTTGTCGATGTGATCTGCATTGCGATGGGTTTCGTATTGCGTACCGTTTCCGGTGCGGTGGCTATCGGCGTTGTGATCAGCCCGTGGCTGTTTATCTGCATGTTTACGATATGCCTGTTTATGGGGTTCTGTAAGCGCTATAATGAAATTGCGACGATAGGCGATATGGCGCGGGCCGAGAATCATCGAAATACGTTGATCGCTTATACACCCGATCTTCTGACGCATCTTATTACGGTTTCGGCGGGGATTGCGGTTGTCGCATTTCTCTTTTACGGGCTGGCCGACAGTACGGTTAAGCAATTCGGCACGAATTACTTTGTTTACACACTACCTGTTGTTGTTTATGCGGTGTTCAGGTTTGCGATGCTTTCGATGAATGGTAGTTACGCCGATCCGACGGATTTGATTTTGCGTGACAGGCCCTTTCAGGCGGCGGTTGTGCTCTGGGGCATTTCGGCGTTTGCGATAATACTTTGTGGTAGAGAACTTGCCGGGTGGATAGAGGGGCTCTCTACCCTTTAGGGTAGTGAATTTCATCGCGTTGGATTATAAGTTACTGTTGTAAGGATGATCTGGTAGAGTCATTAACTTATAGTAGCGGAGAGTGATTAGTGGTATCTGGTCTTAGTGCATCTTTGAGTAAGGACACAACTTCCGTCGGCCTGTTACCGGGCGGTCGGTCCGGGTGGGTTGCTGTGCTGCTTTGTGCTCTGGCGCTGTATTTTCTCACGCTTGCTCCGGATTTGACGTGGCAGGATCAGGGTGATTATCAGTATCAGTCGGCAAAACTGGTTCTTAATATTCCCGGCGATGTTGTGAGGGTTCACCCTTTGTTTATTGTCACGTCGCATCTGGCGGGTCGGTTGGGGCTCTGGAGCTATGCCCGTGCGGCGAGCGTTGTCAGTGCCGTGTTTACGGCGGTTACGGTAGCCAACATTTATCTTCTGGTTTATTGGCTTTGCGGGCGCGTTTGGCCGGCGGTGCTTTCGGCCTTTACATTCGCGATGGCTCATAGTGTCTGGTTTATTGGCGTGCAGCCGCAAACCTACAGTATGGCCAATGCGGCTTTAAGCGGAGGGCTGCTGCTGGTGCTTGCCTGGCAGGCCGGTCGCAGTGTTTGGCCTCTGTTTTTGATGGGGCTGGTGTTCGGGCTGGGAATAAGTGCTCACCTGATGAGCCAGATCGGCTTTGCGGTCATCATGGTGTGGCTGGCTGCAAAGTGTGCAAAACGAGAGATTTCGATATGGTCAATAGCGACGATCATTTTGTTCTGGGCGGTTGGTGCATTTTTGCTCTGGGTGGTCATGGTGATCGAATACAGACGCAGCGGTGATCTGACTGGCACGATCGCTTCGGCGATATGGGGAAGGTGGGGCAGTGCGGTGTTCAATGTGGGACGATTGGGCGTTCTTTTGAAAAAGAGCGTTCAGTTTTTTGTTCTCAATTTCCCGACTCCGCTTGTTTTGCTGGCGATACCGGGCGTGTGCTTCAGTTTCAGGAGACTGAAGAACCTGACGATCGCGCGGCTCTTCATTGTCTGCACGATTGCGTATGCTCTGTTTGCCGTCAGATATGATGTCCCCAATCAAAACCACTTTTTTCTGCCGATGTACATGTTTGTGAGCATCTATATCGGCCTTGGCTTTGCATTTTTGATGAAAAAGAATCTCATGGGCTGGCGTGTCATGACAGGATTGTTGTTGATTGCGATACCGCCGACGTACCTGGGTTTGAGCGGATATGCAAGAGCCAATGACATCGCCCTTGGGACGAGAAGACACATACCGTATCGCGATGTTTATGAGTATTATCTTTTGCCGTGGCAGCACGCCCAGACAGGTCCCAGAAGACTTGTTAAAGAGGTTTTCGAGAAAGTCTCCTCAGGTGCTGTTTTGCTGCCGGACAGCACGATTATGCCGGTCTTTCGATACGCACATGAAATTGAATCTCAAAGGCCCGACATAAGTGTATTAGGG
>CBDUSK010000195.1:0-3530 GCA_965369915.1 uncultured Phycisphaerae bacterium | reverse complement strand
AAATCCGGGGAAGTTGTTAAACTCACGGAATTGAGAGAATTAACGGACAGATTTTAATAGATGTATAAACTTACCAGAGAAGTGCGGTTTTCGATCAATCCTTTTTTAGAGGGCAGCGATCCGGGTTTTAATTCTTACGCATCGAAGCCGTGCGGTGAAGGTTTGTCGCTTTATTTTGGTTTATGGGTGGAGCTTTCCGGCGGAGTGGATGACGATACAGGGTTCGTAGTCAATGTTACGGATATCGACCGGGCGGTGCGTGAGTTCGTGGTACCTGTTTTCGCCGAGAAGATCAAAGAGGATTTTAGTAAGGGAGAGCACATCGGGCTGGGCCAGGTGTTCAAACTTTTAAAGCAGGCCAGGAGTATACTTAAGGATAAATTTCAACCGGCGGGGCTGAACAGGCTCTGGCTGCAGTTGAATCCATTCAGGAAAATAACGATCGAATCGGAGGAAACAGAAATGTTTTATTTTAGTGAGAAATTCGAGTTCGCGGCGACGCACCGGCTTTGGAACGATAAATTCAGTGAGCAGCAGAACTTTGAGACATTCGGCAAGTGTGCCAATCCGGCGGGGCACGGTCATAATTATATTGTCGAGGTTACGGTGAAAAAAACTGCGGAAGGGGCAACAGGCTGGACGGGGGAATTTGAAAAAGTTGTCGAGGCCGAGTTCATCTCGGCCGTTGACCATAAGAACCTGAATGCGGATGTCGCGGAGTTCGAGAAGAAAAATCCGACGGTGGAGAATATAGCGGCGTTTGGGTGGGAAAAACTGGCCGGGAAGTTCGAGGCTGCGGAGCTTTCGAGCATTACGGTTTGGGAGACCGACAGGACGTACTGCACTTATTGTGGGTGAAAACGGCTGTTTTTGAGAGATTAAAGTTAAAAGCCGAGATAAACAGGTTCATCGGATGTATTAGTACAGGTTTTTTTTGTGTCCTAAGTGTATATTTTCCAAGTAGTTATGATGTTTTTATGATATCAGGTCGTATAGAGCAAATCTGTTTTATTTTGCTGTAAATCCGTATTATATTCTGTTATCCTGTTCGCTATTCTGTGTCAGGGGAACAAGTCGGTTTTTTTGATGCAACCGACGGGCACGGAGTGTATCGAGAATTTGAGATAAGTTATGTTGACCATTGGAATTATGCTTGTTAAGGGGATCAGGTGAAAGCACTGGTTACAGGCGGAGCTGGGTTTATCGGGTCCCATCTTTGTGAACGTCTTCTTGCAGATGGGTCCGAGGTTGCGGTTATCGACGACCTTAGTACTGGCAGATCGTCGAATATTGAAGGTATAATGGACGATCCGAGATTTACATTTGTAGAAGCGAGTGTTCGTAACGCCGCGGCGCTGGAACCTCTGGTAAAGAAATGCGATGTTATCTTTCATCTGGCGGCTGCGGTAGGTGTTCAGCTGATCGTTGATAAGCCTGTCCAGACGATCGAGACAAATATTCACGGGACAGAGGTCGTTCTTGAGATCGCGAACAAGTATAAAAGACGAGTTCTGCTTGCATCGACGAGCGAGGTTTACGGCAAGAGCGAGGATGTTCCTTTCGGCGAGGACGATGATATGCTGCTTGGAAGCACGAAGTTTTCTCGCTGGTCCTATGCGTGCAGCAAGGCGATAGATGAGTTTCTGGGTTTTGCGTACCATGATGAGTATGGCCTTGAGGTCATAGTGGCCCGGCTGTTCAATACCATCGGTCCGAGGCAGGTAGGCAGGTACGGCATGGTGGTTCCGCGTTTTATAGAGCTGGCCCTGAAGAACGAGCCGCTTATGATCTACGGGACGGGTCAGCAAAGCCGATGTTTCGGTTATGTCGGTGATGTAGTGGATGGGCTCGTCGGGCTGATGAATCGTGGTAATGCGGGTGGAAGAGTTTATAATATCGGTTCTGATGAAGAGATCACGATAGAGGCGTTAGCGGATAAAATAATATCAAAGACCGAAAGCAAGAGTGAAAAACAGTTTATCTCGTATGAACAGGCTTACGGAAGAGCTTTCGACGATATGGAAAGACGAGTTCCGAGCCTTGCCCGGCTGAAAGAGGCGACCGGTTATGAGTCGAAGACGAATCTGGACGAGACACTGGAAATAATAATAAATCATTTTAGAGGAAAGAACAAATGAAAGTAGCAGTTGTTGGTGTCGGTTATGTTGGGTTGGTAGCGGCGGGGTGTTTTGCTGAAGGCGGCAATCATGTCGTCTGTGTCGATAACGATAAGAAAAAGATCGACGATCTTAACAACGGTATCATACCGATCTATGAGCCGGGACTTGCGGAGATCATCAAGAAGAACGAAGTGGACGGCAGGCTGATATTTACGACGGACCTGAAGGAAGGGGTCGATAACTCTCTGCTGATCTTTCTTGGTGTTGGGACCCCCAGTTGTGACGACGGCTCGGCGGATATATCGGCGGTGCTTGAGGTCTCTGGTCAGATAGCGGAACTTATGGACGATTACCGGATAATCGTTACCAAGAGCACAGTGCCGGTGGGGACATATAAGAAGGTCACAGAGTTGATGTCCAGCAAGACGGAGGTGGAGTTTGATTATGTGAGCAACCCGGAATTTTTAAAAGAAGGCTCTGCGGTGGATGATTGTTTAAAACCTGACCGTGTGGTCATCGGTACGACTAATCCGGCGGTGCGGGAGCTAATGAAGCAGTTATATGCACCGTTTATGCGTAAAAGCAGCAGGATAATATTTATGGACCCTGCGAGCGCGGAGATGACGAAGTATGCGGCCAATACGATGTTAGCAACTCGGATATCTTTTATGAACGAATTAAGCGGTCTGTGCGAAAAGTACGGAGCGGATATCGAGAAGGTACGGGCCGGTATCGGCAGTGATTCTCGGATAGGGAGTTCATTTCTTTTTGCGGGTGTAGGCTATGGAGGGAGCTGTTTTCCCAAGGACGTAAGGGCGCTGGGGTTTATGGGTGACGAAGTCGGCTGTCCGATGACGATCGCCAAGACGGTTCAGGCGGTCAATTACAACCAGCAGGACAGGTTCGCTCAGCGGATACTCGATCATTTCGGTTCCAGTTCGGGTGAAGTGAGGCTCGGTGTATGGGGATTGGCGTTCAAGGCCAGGACAGACGATATTCGTGAAGCGCCCTCGATAAGATGTATAAGGAAATTTCTCGCCGCGGGAATGAAAATAAAGTGTTACGACCCGGAAGCGATGGATGCCGCGAACAAAGAGCTTGACGGACAGATCGAGACGGTTCAGCGGAGTTATGAAGTTCTTGAGGGATCGGACGCATTGGTGATATTCACGGATTGGCAGGAATTCAGGACGCCGGACTTTGAAGTTATAGCCGATAAACTCAGCAAGCCGGTGATATTTGACGGGCGTAATCTCTATGATCCTGAATACTTACGTAAACAGGGAATCGAATATTACAGCATTGGAAGAATGTAAGAAGGAAAAAAGTTCATGAAGATCCTTATTACCGGAGCTGCAGGATTTATCGGTTCACATCTTTCGGAAAGACTGGCCGGGCATGGTCATGATG
>CBDUSK010000194.1:0-3596 GCA_965369915.1 uncultured Phycisphaerae bacterium | reverse complement strand
AAGCCCTACGAACATCGGCTGCGGACGTAACGGTCGAGATGTCAGACACGGGTGTGCCTGGGTCCCAATAAAGAACGGATGCGAAGGTATCTCCAATATCTGCATGATCGGATAGTCCGGTGCCTTGCCGGAAAAAACCAGCCCTGCATCTTCCAGCCGTTCGATATATTCGGGATCCACCTCGTACCGGTGTCGGAACCGCATCCTCACCTTATCGGCCTTGCCGAATAATTTCCACGCCAGTGTATCACGCTTAAGTTCTATATCCCTGCCGCCAAGACGCATATTACCTCCGAGGCCTTCGATCTTTTTCTGCTCGGGTAATATATCTATCACTCCCTCGGAACAATCGGGGTCCGTCTCGGTACTGTTGGCGCTTTTTATCCCGCACACATTACGGGCAAATTCGATCACCGCCATCTGAAAGCCAAGGCACAAACCGAGGTAAGGCACGCTATCGGCTCTTACGTATTTTATACACGCGATCTTGCCCTCGGTTCCGCGAACTCCGAAACCGCCCGGGACAATGATACCGTCAACATCACGCAGATGTTCTGCGACGTTTTCATCTGTCAGGCCGGTTGTCTCGATCCATTTGATATTGATCCGGCATCCAAGGGCGATACCCGAATGCTCCAGAGCATTGATGATCGAGGCGTAGCTGTCGCGAACCGAAGTATACTTGCCAGTTATCCCGATCGTCACTTCGTGTGATTCTTTTCCTATCTTGTCCGTGAAATCGCACCACTTGGCCCATTCTTTGCGTTCTTGCCGAAGTTTTATCCTGTCTTCGATTCTCAAAAGTCTGATCACCTCAAAATCCAGCCCGCAGTCCCTCAGCATCGACGGAATCGTATAGACACTTGCCGAATCGTGCATGCTGAAGACCCTGCCGAACGGCACGTTGCTGAAAATGCTTATTTTCTGTCTGGCCTGTTCGCTCACGGGATTTTCCGCCCGGCAGGCGATAATGTCCGGCTGAATGCCCATCTGCATCATCTGCTTGATCCCGAGTTGGGCAGCCTTGGATTTCTGCTCGCCAAGAGTTTTCGGCTCCAATATATAAGTAAGACCTACAAAACAACAACTGTCCGGCCCTTCTTCATAAGCCAGTTCACGCATCGCCTCGATATAGAATGCATTTTCCAGGTCACCGACGGTCCCGCCTATCTCGACAAATACGATATCGGCATCGCTTTCCATTGCCAAACGCCGCAGTTTGAGCTTCACCTCACCGGTAACATGAGGGATCATCTGAACATCCCGCCCGAGATAATCGCCGTGACGCTCTTTAGCCAGAACCGAATTGTATATCTGGCCGCTTGTTGAGAAGTTCGCCCGGCTTAAGTTCTGATCAAGCATCCGCTCATAAGTGCCCAGGTCCATATCGCATTCCATCCCGTCGTCAAGAACAAAAACCTCCCCGTGACGGAACGGATTCAAGGTCCCCGAATCGATATTAAGGTAGCCTTCAAGCTTTATCGGAGCGACCTTAAGACCCTTATCCTGCATAAGCTTGGCAAGACACGAGGAAAATATCCCTTTGCCAAGACCGCTCATCACCGTACCCATCACAATGACATAACGGCTCTTGCCCTTCTTATAGCCGGACGGTATCGGCGAAAAATATTCTGTTTCCGTGGAAATCTCACTTACCCTTGCCAGTAAATCCCTATTATCAGTCATACTCTAAGCCTTTCCACTGCCACTGAATGATTAACCGTTTTTTATCTTCTTTACAAATTCCGCATATTGTTCGGGCGTATCGATCCCCTCCCAACTGTGCTTGACCTTGCAGGTTTTGATCGAATGCCCATACTCGAGCGCCCGAAGCTGTTCGAGCTTTTCGCTTAATTCCAGCGGCCTCTGCTGCTTTTTTGTGATTTCGAGCAGAAACTCCCTGCGATATGCATATATCCCAAGATGCCTCAGATAATTTGTTGACTCACCTACTCCGCCCGAATCCCTGTCGTAAGGTATCACCGACCTGGAAAAGTAGATCGCCTTGCCCTTCATATCGACGATGCACTTTACGACATTCGGGTCTGTGATCTGTTCTGCGTTCTCAATATCCGCCACCAGCGTAGCCATGTCGGCATCGGGATCATCAATGAGCAACTGGGCCACAAGGTCGATGTTTTCCGGCTCGATCCAGGGTTCATCCGCCTGGAGATTAACGATGATATCTGCATCTGCCCCGGCTACGGCTTCGGCTATCCGGTCAGTTCCGCTACGGTGCTTATCCGAGGTCATCACGCATTCTGCTCCGAAACTCTTACAGGCCTCTAATACCAATTCGCTGTCAGTAGCGATCAGCACTGTTTCTGCCAGTTTTGAGCACAATGCACGCTCGTAGGTATGCTGAACGAGGAATTTGCCGGTATCTTTAGCGAGAACTTTCCCCCTGAATCGACTTGATGCGTATCGAGCAGGTATTACGATCAATACTTTCACTAATTCTTCCTTGTTCGCAGCGATCCTTATCTCAATTTTCTCCAAAAAACCACTGCCTGAACATACTATGCGAAAACCGTCCCCATGTCAACAGGATCATTTGGATTTTCTACCAAATTGTTTTTCAGGCCCTAAAACGCACGGGCCGCTATCCAACCAGCTGAAATCCACGTTCCGATCGCACTACCGACATTTGCAAGTATCACCACAAGCAGGATCCGCGTTACAGGATTCGTCCAGAAACCCTTTGCCGTCAAAATAGCCTTAGGAAGGTTCTTAAAATCCGCTACGGTCGGCTTTTTAACCAGGGTCTGCACGATCCCAGCCACGAAACCTGCAGCGATCATCGGGTTAAGACTCGTAAGAGGGGCTGCGAAAAAACTCGCCAATATCGTCAGAGGATGGGCAAATGCTAGCGCCGAACCCAACGCAGACAAAGTTCCGTTGACCATAAACCATATCGATATGTCATCCATGGAATGCCGGGCACCGCCCTTTAAAAAACCCAGAACGAATAGACCAACTATCAAAAGAGGTATGCCCCATTTAAACAGTACGGGAACGATCGATTTCGCAGGGATCTCCTTAAGCGGCTCCAGATCGATATCTTTTTGGATATGGTTTTCGATACCGGGAACGTGCCCTGCTCCTACTACTGCAACCACTGTATTTCCCGAAGCTTTTTTGATCTTCTGGGAAAGATACACATCACGCTCATCGAGAAGCTTTTCCTTGACCTGGGGATATGACTGGGCAAATGATTTCATCATGCTTTCAAGCTGGTCGCTGTTTTTCATCTTCTCGATCATTTCTTCATCGATCTTTTCATTATCAAAAACAGCATAAAGAAAGTGAAACATCATCTTCATTTTATACCAGAAACTCAGACTTCCCCAGACACGTTTGAGAGTAATATCGATATCACGGTCAGCCAGCACAAGTTCTGCATCGATTTGGGCTGCGACTTTAATCCCTTCGAGCATCTCCGCTCCGGGCTCGATCCCGAGTTTGTCTCCGAGCCGGTGATAAAAGGAAGAAAGCATAAGCTGGGCAAACAGGAAAATGGCCTTTTTTTCCCGAATTACCCTGAAGATATTCATCTTTTCCCAGGCGGCCTTTTCAACCATTGTCTTGAACCTGGC
>CBDUSK010000193.1:0-3604 GCA_965369915.1 uncultured Phycisphaerae bacterium | reverse complement strand
TGCGGTTCTCCGCTAATCTGCCATTTCTATGGCGGCGCGTATTATACCAGATTTTTGTCAAAAATCAAGAAGTTTTTGGCCGGGGATAACTTTACTCTTTTTTGGTTGCTTTTCTCTATCCGGTGTATTAGGTTAATTTTGAAGGAGTTGTGAGATAAAGGCTGAATTTCGAAATGAATGAAGAGAACAGTAAACTCGATACGGGGTTAAGTAAATCAAAGATATTGAAATGGTATTTCCGGTTATACGCAGGGGCCATTTTGATAAGCTTATTAATAGATATTGTACCGGAGCCGTCAGGAGTTTCGGTGGTAAGAATAGGTATTGGCTTTTTGTTGTTATTGGTTTTTTTGCCCTACAACCATTCTGCAACAAAAACGCTAAATATCGTGAAAAATCGCTGAAAAAGCTGGATTTATGAAGTTCAGGGCGGTCAAGGCCGGGGTGGTTTTCAGGCGATGTCGGCGAGTCCGATCTTTTCGGCGAACTTCCGGATGAGTGCTTTTCGGATATTGAGGTTTTGGGGTTGCGAGAGAGTGGGGTCGGAGTCAACGAGCTCAAAGGCATTTTTTCTTGCGAACGTCAGCAAGTCGAAGTCTTCAACGATGTTGGCGATCTTCAGGTCGGGCAGTCCGTGCTGACGTGTGCTGAAAAGTTCGCCCGGACCGCGGAGCTTTAAGTCGTGTTCTGCTATTTTGAAACCATCGTTGCTTCTGGTCATTATATCCAGCCTGCTTTTAGCGGTTTCGTTTTCGGTGTCCGCGAAGAGAAAGCAGTATGACCTGCTTTGTCCCCTGCCGATACGTCCCCGGAGCTGGTGGAGCTGTGCAAGGCCGAAACGGTTTGCATCTTCGATGACCATTATTGTTGCGTTAGGGACGTCAATGCCGACTTCAATGACGATAGTCGAGACCAGCGCATCGATTCTGCCGGCACGGAAACGGGCCATGATATCCTGTTTTTTTTCGGAGTTCATCTGTCCATGCAGGAGATCGATCTTATAATCGCCAAGTTCTTTCGATAATTTTTTGTGTTCCTGGATAGCGGCTTTAACACTGTTTTTTTCGGCGGCATCTTCATCGCTGTCGATGCGCGGGTAGACGAAATAGGCCTGCTTTTTTGCTTTTAGTCTTTGGCGGATGAAGTCCAGCGCAGCGGGCCTATCGTGCGGCTGGACCCATCGTGTAACGACCTTTCCCCGGCCCGGCGGCGGATGTTTGATGGTGGAGACGTCGAGGTCGCCGAAAACGGTCATCGCAAGGGTCCTTGGGATCGGTGTTGCGGTCATTACAAGGCAGTGCGGAGTCTGTTGCTTGCGGAGCTTAGCCCTTTGGTGGACGCCGAATTTATGCTGTTCGTCGATGATGACGACGCCGAGGGCGGGGAAGTCTATATCTTCCTGCAACAAAGCGACGGTGCCGACGACGATATCTATTCGGCCGGAGCTTATTTCCTTCAGTAATTGAGATCGCTGTTTTTTGGGCATTTGGCCGGTGATGAGGGCACGTTTGACTTTGCTGTTTTTTAAATACCTTTCGATGCTTATGAAATGCTGTCTGGCGAGTATCTCGGTAGGAGCCATTATGGCCGCCTGGGTTTTGTTTGCCACGGCTAACAGAGCGGCATAGAGAGCGACGACGGTTTTTCCCGAGCCGACGTCACCGTGGATGAGCCGGTTGGCGGGGATGGTCCTTGACATATCGGTGACGATGTCTTCGATGACATCGTTCTGGTCGGCTGTCAAGAGGAACGGGAAGCGTTTTCTTATCCTGCTGTCTATTTCATCGGAGCATTTCATGGCAGGCGAGGGAGAGAAATGCCGGTTTTTGTAACGTCTCAGTGCCAGGCCAAGCTGCATGAGGAAGAGTTCATCGTATTTGAGGCGGCGTTTTGCCTGGGCAAGGGCTTCGGGGTCGGCGGGGGCGTGTATCTGCTTGAAGGCTTCGGCGCGGGAGATAAGCTCATTTTTTTTAAGGAAGGAATCGCTATAGAACTCCGGTATTGTTTTTATGAAATCGCCGAGAATGGAGTGTACGACATTTTTAATCTGCCGGGTGGAGAGTTTTCCGGAGGCGGGATAGACGGCGCCTGCGAAAAAGTCGGAGTCTATCTCGTCGCGGCTGTCGAGGACGATGAATTTCGGGTTTGTTAACTGTAGGTTGTTTTTGTAGATGGCGGGTTTGCCGGAAGCCATTACGATCATGCCGGGTTCGAGTTTGTTTTTAAGAAAGGCTCCGTGGAACCAGACAATGTTACAGGCGGCGGTTTCGTCTGAAAGGACGGCTTTGAACATGGGCGGCCGGCGAAAGCCGAGAAAATCGGTCTGTTCGACGAGACCGATGACGGTGGCGGCAATATCGGGCTGAAGGTGTTTTATTTTGACGGGTTCGGGCATAAAAACCCAGTCCCGGGGGAAGTATTCGAGCAGGTCGGAGAGGGTTTGAATGCCTAATTCGGCGAAGGCTTTTGCTCGCGCAGGGCCTACGCCCTTTACGTACTGGACGGACATTTCGGGGTCGAGGTTATTATGATTCGGGGTATCCATGTTTTCCTATGAGTTTTACGAATCTGCAGCCGCAGATATTTTTCGATGTTAATTGATCTTGTTTTTTTTCGTAAACGATCAATTCCTGGAACATTTCTCCCCCGATGGGTGCAACGGTCAGTCCGGTATCGCAGAGTTGTTCGAGGAGCGGCTGGGGCATTTTTGCAACAGCGGCGGTAATTATTATACGGTCGAAGGTAAGAAGATCGGGCCAGCCGCAGGTTCCATCGCCGATAAAGAATTCGACATTTTCTACGCCGATCCTTGCGAGGGCGGTCTGGGCGAATTCTGAGAGCTGGTTGTGTCTTTCGATGGTGTAAACTTTTTTTGCGAGTTTTGCGAGGATGGCGGTCTGATAGCCGGAGCCGGTGCCTATCTCGAGAATGGTGCAGTCTTTGTCGAGCTTTAGACATTGGGTCATGAGAGCGACGATATACGGCTGGCTGATGGTCTGGCCGGTACCGATGGGTAAGGGCTGGTCGGTGTAGGCCTGCCTGCGGTATTTTTCGGGGACGAATTCTTCACGCGGGATCCGGCCCATTACCTCAAGAACAGCGGAATCGGTGATGTCACGGGCCATCAGTTGGTGGCGGACCATTTCGGCCCGGTCGCTGTCAAAAAGTTTTTTCTCGTCAAAGCTAACCATGCGTATAATCATCGCTTTGTCGGGTGTGTTTTGCAAATCAAATTTTGAGGCAGGTTTTAAGGCGGCGGAAACTGATTGACTGTAAAGGTGCAATAGGGATAATACGCGGTAATGAATGAGCGGACGAAAAAATTGAGAGAATCGGATAAACAGTTTCTGTGGCATCCGTTTACGCAAATGTCGGGCTGGCAGAATTGCGAGCCGGTAGTGATCGATTCGGCGGAAGGATTTTATTTGACGGATACCGAGGGCAGGCGTTATATCGACGGGGTGAGTTCGCTTTGGTGTAACGTTCACGGGCACCGGGTAAAGAAAATCGATGAAGCGATAAAGGCCCAGATCGACAGGGTGAGTCACAGTACGCTATTAGGGCTTGGGCAGAGCCGCTCGATAGAGCTTGCGGAGAAGCTGGT
>CBDUSK010000192.1:0-3626 GCA_965369915.1 uncultured Phycisphaerae bacterium | reverse complement strand
TCTTCAGTCCACATTGGCTGCGCTTTATTGGAGGCATCTTCGATCGTCCTGAAGCGCCCGATCGACCATGGAGAGACCACGTCAGCCATTTTCATAACTTCTTTTAGATTCTTATCATCCAGGGCGTCGTTTTTACCTATTCGCCAATATGTCGGAACGCCCAGCATGACAGAAAATTTGCCGTAAGTGGGATCCTCTTTTAGAAACTTAATTATCCTGGCAACATCAAGCGAGTCGTATTCTCTCTTATTAAAGCCGCAGCCCCATAGTGCGATTAGTGGTTTTCCCCTGTGGTGCAGATAAGCGGGGTCCTTGGCAAGCCCCATTTTGTCGACGAGCAGTTTTATGTCATTGATGATGTGGTCCACCTGCGCTGCCGTGGTGCCGGTCAGGTCGTACATCAGTATGTATGTCCTGCCGTACTTGTTGGCGGCCGCTCGGCAGTTAGCAAAGACGACGTTTACATTATTAAATTCGAAAGGCTTGAAGGTATTGGCGGCGAATCTCTGGATGAACGCTCCGTCGATGCCGTATTCTTTCATCCATTTAAAGTGCAGGTCCGCCACGCCCGGACTCATTGAACTGTAAACATAAGCGGTTGAGCCGTCAGCGTGCTTAAAGGGCGTTGCAACCTTATCCTCTTTCTTATATTCTTTCATGTCGGGCCACATATCGATCGAGCAGACGCCTGGCTCGAATTCATCGCTGGGGGCGGCGAATGGCTTTCCCCAGTGGAACCATCCCATGCCCGAGCCGTCACCCGGCGTTGTGAACCAGCCTTGGTATCCGCAGACTACTTTTCCCTTCAATGTTGAAGTGTCAACGCCTGGGTTCGATGGGCCTGTGTATGGGTGCATTGACGCCTCGATGACTTCATCGTAAGAGAGTTTGAATTCTTCGATACCGCTTCCAAATAAAGAATCGCAGCCGGCAATCAAGATAAGTGAGACCGTTACAGAGATCAGCAGTAACTTTTTCATTTTGTCCTTCCCTATTTTAGAAAAGTATCTTTAGGATTTCTTCGAAACTGTCGCAAAAGTGATTGCACAGACCAAGCGTTCCGCCTTCGATAATGTTGCCGTCTTTAATTCCTATCGCCGCAAAACCGGCGAGCCTGATGGAGGCGATCCCCGCACCTGAATCTTCGATGCCTACGATGTGGTGACGCTCGCTGAATTCCAGCCCCAAACCAACTCGGCAGACTTCCGCGTACAGCCACGGATGAGGCTTGGGAGAAAGCTCACCCAAAGTTCCACATGATCCTTTTCGAAGCGGAAAGCCCGCCGTAATGATTGCATCATAAAAGTCATCGGGTTTGCCAATGCCCAGCGTTTCAAAGGCCGATAGTATCTCGGGATATGCTTTTTCGTAGAGTCCCGAGGTGACAAGGCCCAGCTTTACGCCTTTTGATTTTAGTTCGAGCAAAAATTCCTTGATTCCCGCTGATGGCGTGAAGGCGTTTTTCCTCCCCTTGCCCTGCATTATGGCCTCCATCTCGCGGTGCGTGTGCTCAAAGTAAAAACTCCTGGCCTCTTCGACGGTCTTGTCGGGGCAGTATTTTTCTACGCAGTACGTCAAGTGCTCCGAGACACTGTGCCCCGAGACAAAGGAAATGTCCGCTTCTTCAAGTTCAAATTCGGGCTTGCCCAGCAGCGATGCCGTAGTTAGCTGAATGATCCAGATCCAGAACTCCTCGCTTCTAACGGTCGTGCCGTCGAGATCCATCAGTACAGCCTTTAATGGCTTCTCGATCTTCACGTCAGGCACCGGATAATATGCCGGATAACCCATCAAACTTTTCACATATGCGATGGTTCTGTCTTCAAAGATGATGAATTCAACTTTTTTATCGCCTGTTGAAAGTATCTGTCTTACACCTCCGTCGCCGGTCTTGTAAAAGCCGTCACTGCATTCCTCTATTTTTATTAGGCCGCTGTTTTCATATAGTTGCCCGATGCCTGGTATGTTGCTCATTGTTAAGAAATTTCCTTAATTTACAATTTTATTCGAGTTGGTTATGTCCCGTCTTCAGAAGTTTGCTAAGTTCCTTACAGACGCCGGCAAATTCCTTTACTTTCGCCAGGTTTCGATATTCACCCGCGTCGCTTGCGTGGTCGTATAGCTCGCGTGCGATCACCTTGTCTTTTTGCTGCCACTCGATGTACCTGAAGCGTTTTGATCTAACGCTCATCCCGTTAAGTTTGCCCCTTCTTCTGACCTGCGAGTAGGCGCCCTTTTTCCATTTTCGATACGGATCGCTAAATAGTGGCCTAAAGCTTAGCCCTTCAAGTCCTTTCGGCGTCTTTAAGCCGCACAAATCTGCGAAGGTCTGGAAGATATCAATAAGTTCGACAAGCTCACCGCACGTGGTGCCCGCTTTTGTCTCGCCGTCAATTACCGCAATCATCGGCACCCTGCAGGAATCCTCGAATAAGACGTTCTTGTTCCACCAGTCGTGTTCGCCGAGGTTGTACCCGTGATCGCCTATGAACAGAACGATCGTATCTTTCCAAAGACTCTCGTCATCCATCGCCTTCATAACTTTTCCGATCTGCCCATCGACAAAACTCGTGCAGGCGTAGTATGCCCGAAGGTATTCTTTCTTGTCCTGCAGCGTGAATTTGTCGAACGAGTCCTTCCAGCCGCTCTGAATTGTATATTCTTTTTCCGGATACCTGTTCTCAGGCAGTACTGGCGGCATCAGTTCTTCCAGGTTATACATATCGAAATATTTCTTCGGGGCATCGAATGGATCGTGAGGCTTTGCCATGCCCAGTGCCATGAAGAAGGGCTTCTCTCTTTTTTCTTTTAGCAGTTCTACTGCTTTTTTCGTCATCGCGCCGTCCTGCTGGTCCTCGTCAGTTCCGTTTGCCGCCTGCCAGTAACACCAAGGTACTTCCCCGCCGGTCATATTTCTTTTTTCACCGGTGCGGCCTAGCTTGCTTGAGCCAATATTATACATTTCGCTCCAGCCTTCGGGATCGTCATGATGTTCGGTTCCGTGGAAGATCTTGTTCAGACGGATCGTGTGGTAGTCGTTATCCTTGAAGAATCTATTCATTGTCATGACATGGCCAATGTTTTTTGTCCATGGAGTGACATTATCGTAAATGCCGACCGTATCGACGGCAAGACCCGTCATGAAAGACGACCTGCTGGGATTGCATACCGGGTATTGGCAATAAGCGCGGTCGAACTTCAAACCCATTTGCGCCAACCGATCCATATTCGGGGTTTGGACCAGCGGATTTCCGTAACAGCCCATGATGTTTTTAAGATCCTCGACGATTATGAATAAAACGTTCTTTTTCTTTCCGGAGGCGGCCTTTTTAGCTGATCCCTTTGCCGCCATCGCGCCGGCGGTACTTGCGGCCAGAATACCTCCAAGAGAGTATTTGACGAAGTCACGTCTGTTGGGCTTCATTTTGCTATCCTTAAATAGTTTTTTCATATTCTTCTTCGTAGTTTGTCTCCGGTAATTGTTTATACCAGAACAGATACAGCCCGATCAGGCTGATAATAAAGATCGGTAGCGTGACAAAGAACGCGTGCCATGAACGAATGATAAGCTGCATAGGCAGCAAAAAGAGCGTCACCTGCCAGACGATCGCAAATGGCAGCGAGAG
>CBDUSK010000191.1:0-3627 GCA_965369915.1 uncultured Phycisphaerae bacterium | reverse complement strand
CCCGCAGTTCCAGTTTTACAGTGGTAAGGGTTTTTTCACTCGTTTCCGCGTCGGTCCGCTCAACGGTAACAACACAATCACCTCTCAGGGCCTTTTCTACAAGTTCATCGAGGTGCCAGGCGTCACTGACTTCTTCCCCGTTGAAAGTCTTTACCGTATCGCCGGGCTTGAATCCGGTCGTTTCATAAAGTATCTTAACATCGGAGCCGCCAAGACCTTTAGTAATGCTCAGCGTGCTGGCCTGGCCGATCCCTAATCCCCTGCCCGGCAATAATGAACCCTCTGATTCTTCCGCGATGACTTCGATGTCTTCAACACTTCCGTCCTCATGCCTGACTTTTAGATCGATGGTTTCACCTTTTCCGGAAAGCATCGTCTCCATGGAGAAACTTAAAAAATCCACGAACTTTTCTCCGTTGATCTCTACGATCCGGTCTTTCGGGCGAATGCCTGCGATCTGGGCGGGGGAATTTGGACGGACAGAGCCCACTACCGCAGGGATAAGATCGACACCGGCAAGAAAGACTATCATAAATATCACAACTGCGCTGATAGCGTTGAATATTACACCCGCCGCCACCACCCCGATACGGGTTAATATGGGTTTGTTGGCGAATGATCGCGGGTCATCGGTCGCTTCTGCAGCAGCGGTGTCATCCTGACCTAACATCTTTACAAAGCCGCCGAAAGGAATAAGACCGATGCGGTATTCTGTATCCGACTCACTGCACTTCATAGGCAGCGTATATATCAGCCCGTCATCGTCAGCGTTTCCTGTTTCATTGGGAAACATTTTCGGCAGGATGCGAAATCGCAAACCATTTTCGGTTTTGCGCATGCCTAAGATCGTAGGCGGAAAGCCGATCGAAAAGGCTTCGCACTTGATATCTGAGAGCTTCGCGATGATGAAATGTCCGAATTCGTGTATCATTATCACCATCCCGAAACCTATCACGACAAGCAAAATATTGCCGAGTACTCCCAGTGACTCGCCGAATGTGCCGAGCCTTCCGGAAAAACCGAGATATACCAGCGAGACGATAATGATTAGAATGATCAGAAGTTGTATGGGTCTTTTCGGGACACTTTTCTTTTTTGACATATTAAAACCTTACCAGTTATCAGCATATCCTCGAAGGAGTTTCCCCCGGCGGATATGTCAGATCTTTTTTTTAACGGCGTATGAAAAGCTTGTTATTTCTCAATACACTTTTCTCAGGATAGTTCGTCCAGCACGGCGCTGAACTTTAAACTATTTACAAAACTTAATTTATTATCGGGCCATGGCGTACCTGTCAGGCCGGGTTTTTTACTTTTAAGTATCTTCGGACCTCGTTTCTTGCCCATGCGTCCGCTTCGAGCAATTCGTCAAGTGATACGCTCGACTTGGCATCGTGTTCGTTGAGGCAATGCTCGATAAGTTCGACTATCATAGTAAATTTTATTCTTCCAGCCAGAAATTCTTCGACCGCCGCTTCGTTGGCCGCGTTAAACACCACCGGAACCGAGCCCTGCTGACGTGCTACCTGAAACCCAAGCTCCAGTGCACGGAACGTCCGGGTGTTCGGATTTTCAAAGGTCAATTTCCCTAACTCCTCAAAATTCAACCTTTCGGCGATACCTTTTACCCGCACCGGATAGGTCAGGGCGTACTGTATGGGCAGCTTCATGTCGGGTGTTCCAAGCTGGGCCACCACCGAACCGTCGACAAACTCGACCATCGAATGTACGATGCATTCCGGGTGTATGAGCACGGTGATCTTTTCCGGCCCAACATCGAAGAGCCACACCGCTTCGATCACCTCGAGAGCCTTATTCATCATCGTCGCAGAATCCACCGTGATCTTTGGTCCCATATTCCACGTTGGATGCGCGAGCGCTTCGGCCGGAGTTACCTGTTCTATCTGCTCGATGGTGAAGCCCCGGAAAGGACCGCCCGAAGCGGTAAGTATTATCCTGCTGACTTCGTCGGGATTACCTGACTGCATCGCCTGGAAAATAGCCGAATGTTCGCTGTCAATGGGCAGGATCTTCGCGCCGTTTTGTTTTGCGGTCGCGGTCAGAAGACTGCCTGCAATCACCAGCGGTTCCTTGTTGGCTATCGCCAGTGTCCTGCCTTTTTTGGCAGCGGCCAGTACCGCGGCCAAACCCGCAGCTCCTACCACCGCCGTAATAACAATGTCGATATCGTCCAGGTTAGCGATTTCGACCAGACTATCGGGACCTGTAAAAACTTTGCAGTCAAGATCGCTTATGATGTTTTTAAGCTCTTCGGCGCGGGCGGGATTTGTCAAGGCAACGAAGTCGGGCTTGAATTTCCTCGTCTGCTCTGCCAGAAGCTCAACGTTGTTGTTGGCGGTCAGCGCGACGACTTTATACTCCGGACCGAGCGCCTCGATTACCAGAAGGGCGTTTTTGCCGATTGAGCCTGTGGAACCTAATATCGTAATTCTTTTTGTCATACGGGTAATAGTATCGCAGAAAAAAACTGCCTGTCAAGAAATGACTCCCCTGTCAGCCGTTGAGGTTATTTTCTCTGAACTGCCGCGGAGTCATACCTACGATCGATTTGAACGTGCGCGTAAAATAGCTCTGGTTATTATATCCCACGCTGAAACATACCTCCGTGCAGTTTTTATCCGTCGCCAGAAGCATCTGTTTGGCATGCCGGATCCGAACATTCGTCAGGTAATCGATCAGGGTGATTCCCATCTCTTCCTTGAATAGATGCGCAAGACGCGAAACACTCAGAAAAGTAGCAGCGGCGATATCGTCCAGACTGAGCGACTGGTCAAAGTTGGCCTCGATAAAATCAACCGCTGGTTTGATCCGGCTTATTTTCCGAAAGTCCAGCGAAGACTGAACACTTTCGATAAAATCGTTTAAAGCGTTGTTGAGCCACGCACAGATATCTTCCTGGGAGTTGAGGTTCATCACCTTTCCAATGTAATAAAGGTTTTTTTCAAGCAGCAGATTTATATCCACGCCCCCCTCCACTGCGGCCCGGCTCAGGACGCTGAGAAGTTCGACAAGCCTGGCCTTAAGAATATTCAGATCCCCCGGATTCTGGAACATGATCGTCCCGAGCAGTGAGTTTAATATCTCATTGGCGCCGATCCGGTCGCCGATCTTGACTTTCCCGATAAGCTCGCGTTCGGTCTGATAGGGATATTGCGTCTCGATGCCAAGCTTTTTGCTTTGCTGGATAACCTCGCTGATCTCGGACTGCTGTTTTGTACGCTGCCGGCGCCAGTGTATGACGCACGGATCCAATCCTGTGGTTTCGTAAAACAATATGAACAGAAACTCTGCGGCATCGTGTATCCGGCGTCCGCTTACAACGGGCAATTTCCTTGCCGCCTTAATGAGGCGGTCTTTGTTCATACGCAGGCCTCTAAGCCGTTTTAGGATATCGGCTTCGATCGTCTCGTTGAACTGTTCCCAAAGACATTTGCCGAAGAACAGACCGCCCAGCGGTGTTTGGTGGTCCATTACCGGAACACATATCAGCACGATACCTGCGTGGCACAGTGATGTATAAGGTTGTCCGCTCTCGATCGAGATATTCAGGCTTCGCAGACGGTTTTGGCGGCATCTTCTCGCTCCGTTCGGCGAACTTCGGACGAT
>CBDUSK010000190.1:0-3659 GCA_965369915.1 uncultured Phycisphaerae bacterium | reverse complement strand
GCTCGTCTGCCTGGCAGCCGGTGCCCACCTTGCAGTACGTGGCGCCGTCGTTATCGGAGAATTTGCAGGACTTAGCAAGACAGTCATCGGACTTACCATCATGGCAATAGGTACTTCCCTGCCGGAACTCGCCACCTGCCTCGTCGCTACATTTAAGGGTCACGATGATATCTCTATCGGCAATCTCGTCGGCTCGAATGTATTCAACACACTCCTCGTCGTAGGTGCAGCCGGAGCGATTGAGCCCTTTTCAGTAAGCTCACGCCTCATCGGTGTTGATTACTGGGTCATGATCGCCGTTACCGCCGCTTTCCTCGCTGTTGCCGCGATCACAAAACGCATCGGCAGGATCCCCGGCTTATGTTTACTTGCCGGATATATCGTCTACCTCGTATACTTACTGGCAATGACAAGAGGCTCTTAGCCCTGTCGATTACCTAAATTGCCCCGAACATCAGCGAATCTGCGAACACCGCCTGAAAATCTGACTCGTTTGCTATCTCTACATATTCGATTTTTTTCACTAATTCCCCGACAAGCGATCTGCATTCACTGCTCACAAGGACCATCTGTGCTCCGACACTGGCCGCATTACCCACAAAGTGGATTTTCTCCAGGTCCACATCACACAGCAAACCTATACGCTTGGCGCTTTGGCGCCTGATATAATTACCGAACGCACCTGCAAGCAGGACCTGTTCGATATCACCGTCTCCGATACCCATCTTCTTCTGCAAAAGTTTGATACCCGCCCGTATCGCCGCCTTGGCAAGCTGCGTTTCCCGAATGTCCTTTTGGGTAAGTATCACCGGCCCGCAGCCGTTATTTGCATTTCGGGCAAGCACAAAGGCCCCCTGCCCGTCCTGCTCGATCACCCTGTCCGCGATATCATCCGATACTTTACCGCTGATCTGTTCCTGTTTGACCATCCTCCCCGTCGCTTCGATCAGCCCCGCATCAAGCATTACTGCTACCGCGTCTATCAGCCCGCTGCCGCATATCGAACGGGCCGCCGCTCCGCGTTCTGCCCCGATTACGTCAAGCTCGATATCCCCGTCTTTCACCAGCACCCGCTCTATCGCACCTTCCACCGCCCTGCTGCCCTGGCTTATACGCGCCCCTTCGAGAGCAGGACCCGCCGCACAGCTCGCCGCGAACATCTTCTCTCTCGTCCCTAAGATAAGCTCCCCGTTCGTCCCGATATCGACCACAAGAGTCATCTTGTCCATCTTCTCCATCCCAACCGCCAGCGCCACCGCCGTCGTATCCGAACCCACAAACCCCGCGATATTCTCCATGGTGTGAACACTCCCCGCCGGATTGATCTTCAGACCCATTTCCTTTGCCCCGCGGTCCTGCGCCTCTAAGCAATATGCTTTATAAGGTGCCTGACCAAGACTTCTCACCGGGAATTTCAGAAATATATGACTCATCGCCGTATTCCCCGCCGCGGTGATCTCATATATATCTGACCGTTTTATCCCCCCCTTTTCACAGAGCCGCCCTATCAGCAGGTTTATGCTTTTTATAAGGACCTTGTGCAATTCATCCAGCCCCCCTTCCGTCTCGGCGTAAGCTATCCTGCTGATAACATCGTCACCAAATCGTACTTGCGGGTTCTCCATTGCTGCCGTCGCCGCGCACCTGCCGTCGGACATATCGACAAGTTTCGCCACGATTGTCGATGTCCCGATATCTAAAGCCGCTCCGAAAACCTCCCCCCCCGTCTTCGCAAGCTCCGGTTTTTTCTCGAACATGCTCGGTGCGACTTTCACCTGGCGGTCTATGCCGTGTTGAAGGATCTTCGCCTCGAAAAACCTCGATTCGGAATTGATGATGACAGTAAGGTCACTCTCGATTTTGTACTGACAGCCTAATACTTCCTCACCGCCCCCGCCGGCGCTCACCGAACATTTCCCGCACGTCCCGGCTCCGCCGCAAACACTGTTAAGGATTATACCTGCCTGTTCCGCCGCTTCCAGAATGGTTGCGCCGGAATGTATCGATATGATTTTACCATCGGGCTGAAAAGTTACCGTGTAATGCTTCATCGCATATTTTACGTGCTGAACACCAGACTACTCAACTTTCGCCAAGCTATTTAAATCGTTAAAAAAACCCTGAAAATTACCATCCGCCGGTTAGCTGATTTTATGCCTGACTTTCCAGCGGGCGCGTCGCTTCTTGCTGCCGATTTTACGTCTACGTCTCGGTTTTGCCATTAATTACTCCGAACAAACACTGTATCGTTTCTCAAAAAAAGCTTTAATTTCTTATTATATATGATATTATAAAATAATGCAAGTACCCATTATGCTTTTTTTCCTTACTTTGAGATTTAGAAATGATACAGTGTAAAGACTGCGAATTCTTCGAAATTACCCCTCAGGGCCACAGAACCTTCAAATGTGACCCATTTACCAATATTAAAGAGCCCGAATGTCTCAACAAGTGGCAGCTTATCAGGCTTGACATGCTCGTCGCCGGACACAGAAACCTACTCAGTTGGTACGAAAAAATGGGCCCAATGCAGAAAAAGATCTTCAAATACGTCCAGAAAGAGCTCGATGACATCGACGAATCCGACCGCTGGAAAATAGATGACACCGAAGACGATGATGACAATGATGAAGAAAATCCCCCTCCTTATCAATAATCGATAATCAATTTATAGGTCCGTAGCCGCTGGTATGCGTAGCATATATTATGGATTTACATAAGCAAACCACGATCCTTATCACCTGCTCATCCGGCCTTGCCCCTTTCCTGCAGGCAGAACTCGCCGCTCTGGGCTTTACCGTCGACAACTCCCACGACACCGGCGTTGAGGTCACAGCCTCCCTCTACGATTGTCTGCGTCTCAATCTTCACCTGCGGACGGCTTACAATGTGCTTTACCTGCTTGCCGAATTTACCTGCCAAACTCCGGGCGAACTTTACGAAAACGTCCGGACAATTCCCTGGGAAAACATCATCCCGGTCGACGAATACTTTACCGTCATCTCCCGCGTCAACACTGCCAGTATTGATAACACAATGTTTCCCTCGCTGAAGGTCAAAGACGCCATCGTCGACCGCGTTGCACAGCGGCTCGGCTCCCGGCCTGACTCCGGACCGAAGCGCGACAACCTTGTTTTCGGGTTGTATTGGCAGAAAAACAAGTGCCGCCTTTATTTGAACACTTCGGGCAGAAAACTCTCCGACCGCTCCTACCGCAAGATGCCTCACACGGCCCCGCTTCGGGAATCACTGGCGGCAGGGATTATCATCGCCGCAGGCTACGACGGCTCCGGCCCCATCGTTCTGCCGATGTGCGGCAGCGGCACACTCGCCATTGAAGCGGCCCTTATCGCCGTAAAACGTCCGCCGGGACTGTTAAGAACCAACTTTTCGTTTATGCATTTAAAGGATTTCGACGTCGAACTCTGGCAGTCACTCCGCAGGGACACTTTAAAGCAAACCAAAAAGACGGCAGCCGGGTCTGCTCAGCCGTCGATAATCGCTGCTGATATCGATGAGACGGCGATCGAAGCCGCCAGGAAAAACGCACTTACCGCAGGCGTCGAACACCTTATCGATTTTGAGGTTTGCGATTTCGCCGATACTACTATCCCGCCCGCAGGTGGCATCATCATCTTAAATCCCGAATACGGCCGGCG
>CBDUSK010000189.1:0-3664 GCA_965369915.1 uncultured Phycisphaerae bacterium | reverse complement strand
GTAATCCCAGAGCAACGGTTTAGCAACCGAAACGCTCTTTAAAATTGTCGTAGTCTTTGCGGCATCGAGTTTAAGCGCAACGCGATCTACGACTACAGGCGTTGGCGATTCCGAGGGATACCACGGGAAGAAGCTTATTACAGCCTCTCCGTCGAATGCTGCTGTATCTTTATTTGTCACATCCACAGCGACATTTACTGTTGCGGGATCGCCGATTTTTTCCGTGGAAACAAAAACGTCGTCTACATGAATCGTGCTCGTCAGATCCAGTGACATCCGTCCGGCGAACCAGCCGTAGTATAAGTCCTTCGATGTGTGACCATCTTTCAGGTAGAAGCCTTCTGGGACATGATCTACTTTTACAGCGATCAGGTTGGATCCTTTGTTAAGGAAACCGGTCACATCGAGCCGGACAGGCCGGCGATTCAGTTTGGCAACGGATTTTCCGTTGATGAAGATCTCACCGCCGGGATCCAGTGCGTCGACGTTCAGGAATGCCTGCTGGAACTGGGCGGCATTGACGGTTTTGCGGAGGTAGATATCGCGACCTTTGTTTCTTTCACTGCCGACGACGATCGGAAGCCGGCCTCCGGTTGCCCATTTGCCGTCGTCATACGATACCGATTGCCAGGAGTCCACATCCGGTGTTACAGCGAAGTCTTCATCGATAAAGGTCAATATCTCAAAAATGCCGTTGCGAATGTCTTCGGCTGGATCGTACCCGGTTCCCCGGATATCGTCGATCACCAAACCGGCTGCTCCGCTGATACTAAAGCTTGTGACTTCATTTGCGGCGTCGATGTCACCGGCGTAGATAGTTCTTTCGCCGTCGACGTAGAGGCTGAACTGATTGTATTGCAGGTCAACCTCAAGTTTGAGTTCACCAGCCGTTCCCGGTTTTATTCTGCCGGCCCTGGTACTTGCCGCCGTGATGTTGCCGCGGCCGTCGATACTTATAGTAACGATTGAAGTCTTGCCATCACCCAATGTAAACTTCGCCGTTTTGCCCGCAACGGGAATCACCTTCCACTGTAGGAAGAACCTCCAGTCCTGCGATTTGAACGTCCTGAGTATTTCGCTATTGTCTCGCGTAATGACCAACTGTTCGTCCTTGATGGATATACCAGCAGCCGGCCAGGTCGCCAGGCGTTTGCTGTCTGCAGAAGCCTCGCCGGTGCGATACGCCAGATGCTTCCATCCGCTGTTCAGGAGTAGTCGCTTGCGTACTTCGGGAAGCGGCTGGGGTTTGATCTTTTTCAATGCCGCCGCGACGTCTGCATCGGTGACGACCTTCTTATCGAGATCGGGATTCTTGAAGAAACGGCACGCCTGTTTTGCGTAATGGGTAAGGAATTCAACCCGCTGGTCCGTATTAAAGACAGATGTCTTACCTATGAAATCGGTATCGCCGTCAGCCGACTTGTCGTTGCTGAAGTATTTCAATTCAAATGTACGTCCCAGGACCTTGCCTTTTTCGGTGACGACAAACGTTACGCCGTAATTACCTTCGCTTTTTATGTTTGGTCTGAATGCTTTAAGCTCTACGATCGGCCGTCCAGAGGGGATCTTTACGCCGGTGAATTTTTTGATCGAGGCGACCTTGTCATGTTCGTCGATGCACTGAATCGTCAGGTCTACAACCCTCTCGTCGCCGAGGGCGACGATCACGGGCGTGATCTTATCGCCGGGGCCGTAGGCCACATCGACACCCTTGCTGGCCGCATAGTATTTACCCAGTGTGCTTTTGTAAGTGTAATAGGCCAGCTTCATGTGATCGTCGAAATCGATCAAAGGTTTCATATACGTGCCGCTGTTGCCGCCGCCTCGCAGCGTACACCAGACCATCGAGTCTATGTCATGCTGCCTTGCCTGTTTCGCCGTGTTGTAACCCGCCAGCGATTGCCACGCCTGACTTTCGCGCCACTCGTCGGCGGTAAGTTTACGCCCGATGCTCCCTTCATCATAGCTATACTTGCTGCCGTACTCAGGTGAAATCTGCCCTCTGACGTTCTTGATTTCCAGACTGGTTCCCACTTCACGCTCAAGTGCCTCCCTGACGACCTCGGTCATTTCGGTGTACACCGGATTTGGCTTCCTAGCCATCGCGGTCCCGCTAAGTGCCAGCAGCAGTATTCCTATCGTGCAATTAACAATAAAAACATGAGTTGTTCGTTTCAGCATATCGATTTTTTCTATTTCAAAATAAGCGGTATTAAAGAATAGGGTACACATGGAAAATTTATGTCGAACTTGTTTATACCGTTCAATGAACACAGCCTCTACTAAACCATCTTCTCTGCTTTACTCAAAACTTTCTTATCGATGCGAACACCCATGCCCGGTCCCTTAGGCACATTGATCGCACCGTCCTTAAACCGAAGCGGCGGATCGTACCACTTCCCCGTCTGGCCGATCCCTCCCTTGTATTCCATAAACGGCCCGATATTCGGCGTAAACGAAGCAAAGTGTACCACCTCGACATACCCCGTCCCACCGCCTGACATATGCGGAACGATCTTAAGCCCTGCAGCCTCTGCCATCCTCGCAACCCGCGTGGCCCGAACAAACCCGCCAAAGTAATGCAGGTCAGGCTGAACGACCTGCACCGCACCGTTAGCGATCATCCATCGGAAGCGATGCAAACTCGCCTCCTGCTCTCCTCCGGAAACCGGTATCGAAATAGCATCGGCAACCTGTTTGGTCTCTTCAAGATGATCGAAGGGACAAGGCTCCTCGAACATATCGATCCCATATTCGGCCATCATCTTACCGACCTCGATCCCCTTTCTCGCATCATACGACCCGTTTGAATCTGCCCATATAGTAACATCGTCGCCAAGGGCCTTGCGAACGATCTTTATCAATCCCTCAGTTCGTCCCGGCCGCGAATCGGCATTATTGCTCATCCGCCCGCCAACCTTAAACTTAACCGCCTTTGTCCCCGAGGCCTTGATCTTACCCTTTAAAACCTCCACCTCTTGCTCAGGTGTATTCTGGCGGTTGCCGCTTGCTGAATACATCTTAACTTCCTTCTGCCGTATCTGGCCGATCAACTGGCCGGTAGCTTTACCTGCGATCTTGCCCAGCATATCAAGCACAGCAAATTCGCACCATGCCAGACAACACCAAAGGGCAAGTCCCGACATCTTATAATTCTTCCTGCAAACGTCATTGACGATAGCATCCAGATCTCTCGCATCCCTGCCGATAAAGACGCCCCGAACAAGCTGATTGAATATTGGATAAACATACTGCGCCCTGCTATTCGTAACCGCGACACCTTCTGCCCCACCGATGGACCGAACACGAACAAAAGAAAACTTGCCGCTCCTGAACAGATCGACAGAAGCAATTTTGACAGGCGAGCTAAACAACTGACGCTTTAAAACAGGCCGTTTAAAAGCAGCATCCAAAGCAGAATAATCAACCCCTTTTTCCTTACCACCAAAAGCACTTTCGCTCAAACCACCACTCAAGGAAGCACCAATGGATGCCCCAATAAACTCGCGTCGTCCAATATCCATCAAAACCCCTTTCAAAAAAGATGTTACGCCAGACAACCTTCGACACAGGATTAAAAAAATGGCTGGGCACCGTAATCCGGAACATCCCGAAGGGACTCGAACCCTCAACTCAATCGGTAATTTTATAGACCGTATCGCCG
>CBDUSK010000188.1:0-3690 GCA_965369915.1 uncultured Phycisphaerae bacterium | reverse complement strand
ACACGAAAAACCGGACAGGTAGATATGGCCGAACAGCTTTCAAAAGTCTATGAACCAAAAGCGATAGAAGCCCAGGCAAATGACATCTGGCTGTCAGGTAATTATTTTCACGCTGATCCGGATGCTGAGCTGGAAAAAGGGCCTTATACCATTGTTATCCCGCCGCCCAATATAACCGGAATGCTGCATATGGGTCATGCCCTGAATAATACTCTGCAAGACATCCTGATCCGTTTAAAGAGGATGCAGGGATTCAACACTCTCTGGCTGCCCGGTACCGACCACGCAGGTATTGCCACACAATCGGTAGTCGAGAAAAAAGTCCTCGCTGAGACCGGCCAAAATCGTCATGACATCGGACGTGAAAAACTCGTTCAGATGATATGGGACTGGAAAGAAAAATACGGCAGCGGGATACTCGAACAACTCAAAGGTATCGGCGCAAGCTGTGACTGGGCAAGAACGCGTTTTACTCTGGATGAAACTTGCGCAAAGGCGGTCAGGCATACTTTCGTTAACCTGTTCAGGAAAGGGCTTATTTACCGGGGCAAACGGTTAGTCAACTGGGACCCTGTTACCCAGACCGCCCTTGCTGACGATGAAGTCGAACACGAAACAGTCCGGGGCAGTTTTTATTATATCAAGTATCCATTAGTCGAAGGCAACGGAGGCGTAACAGTAGCAACGACAAGACCCGAGACAATGCTCGGCGATACCGCTGTAGCGGTAAATCCGAAAGATGATCGGGCAGAGGGATTAATCGGCAAGCTCGTTCACCTGCCGCTTACGGGCAGGCAAATTCCGATCATCGCAGATGATTATGTCAAGCGCGGTGAAGGGACGGGCTTTCTGAAAGTTACTCCTGCTCATGATCCGAACGACTACGAGATCGGTTTAAGACATGACCTTGAGATGATAAATATCCTGACACCTGATGCTAAAATAAACTCCAACGGCGGTCAATTCGCCGGCCTTGACCGCTACGAGGCAAGAAAAGCCGTAGTTGCAGAACTGCAGGCGCAGGGCCTGATAGAAAAAATCGAACCAATGGAACACGAGGTCGGGCACAGTTATCGTTCCGGCGTCCCGATCGAGCCGTATCTTTCGGACCAGTGGTATGTAAAGGTCGGTCCACTGGCAAAGCCTGCTATAGAGGCAGTTGAAAGCGGCAAGGTCAGGATACATCCGGAGCGATACGCAAAGAGCTATCTCGACTGGCTATACGGTATTCGCGACTGGTGCATCAGCCGGCAGCTGTGGTGGGGACACCGCATACCGATCTGGTACTGTAATGACTGCGGCAATCACAACAGCGGGATCGAGGACCCGGCCAAATGCGAAAAATGCGCCAGTGCCAATCTCGAACAGGACCCCGATGTATTGGACACCTGGTTCAGTTCGGCCCTCTGGCCTCACAGTACACTCGGCTGGCCTGACAAAACCAAAGAACTAGATTACTTCTATCCCACGAACACCCTTGTAACCAGCAGGGATATTATCACCCTGTGGGTCTCAAGGATGGTCATGATGGGACTGAACAACATGGAGGATGTACCTTTTACAGACGTATTCATACACGGCAAGATCCTTGACGGCAATGGCGAGACTATGAGCAAGAGCAAGGGCAACGGCATCGACCCGCTGGATATTATCGCCACTTACGGGGCCGACGCCATGCGGTTCAGCCTGGCACAGATGACCACCGAAAGCCAGGACATGCGTATGCCCGTTAAAAAGGACGAGAAAGGCAAAAACGTCAGCGAAAAATTCGATATCGGCAGGAACTTTTGTAACAAGCTTTGGAACGCCTCACGCTTTGCGATGATGAACCTTGAAGGTACCGACGCGAAGAAATTTGACCCGGCTAAAATGACTATCTCGGATAAGTGGATCCTCTCTCGTCTGGCAAATACCGTCCGTGATGTTACGGAACAGCTGGATACTTATAAATTCAACGAGCCTTTAAGTGCCATTTATCGGTTTTTCTGGAACGACCTATGCGACTGGTATCTCGAATGGGCAAAACCGCGGATGAGTGACGAAGCTCAAAAACCCATCGCCCAGAACATACTTGCTTTCGTTCTCGATCAGACACTGCGTCTTCTGCACCCGTTCGTCCCGTTCATAACCGAGGGCATCTTCGGCAAACTGAATGATATCGCACCGGTAAGAAAACTTGGCGACCTGGCAGAAGCCAAGGCTTCAAAGGCCCTGATCGTCGCAGGCTGGCCCGAAGGGCTGGACTCGTTTATCGACCCGGACATCGAGGAAGACATCTGCATAATCCAAAGCGTAACCAGGGTGATAAGGGAGATCAGAAATCAGTACAACATAGCTCCCTCGAAAAAACTTATTGCTTCTTCAAACGCTCCAAAGGCTACCGCCGATATATTAAAATCCAATGCGGAGTTGATATGTAACCTGGCTGGGTTAGATAAGTTCATTGTTGAGACAGAAGTTGAAAAACCACAGAACGCAGCAACGGCTTTGGTGGATGAAATAGAGGTTTATGTGCATGATGTTATCGATACCGAAGCCGAACGCAGCCGGCTCGAAAAGCAAAAACAGCAGATCGAAAATGCTCTGGGATCCGTCCAGGCCAAACTCAAGAATGAAAATTTTGTCACCAGGGCAAAACCCGAAGTAGTAACCCAGGCCAGGGAAAAACTCCAGGAACTGACCGAACAGGTTGAAACGATCGAAAAACACCTTTCGGAACTGAAAGGTTGATCAATTTAATTAAACAGGATAAAAATGGAAGTCCAGGTTGAACTGTCAAAAATAATTATCAACGAGGCCGTCGATCAACAGATAATCGTACTTAAGGAGCTTGGCGGCGATCGCAGTTTTCCTATCGTCATTGGAATGACCGAAGCTCTGGCGATCGAGAGGCGGTTAAAGGGAATAGAACTGCCCCGGCCGATGACGCATGACCTGCTGGCAAGTGTTATCGAGCAGATGGACGGCAGAATTGAAAAAGTCGTCATTTCCGATCTGGCCAACGGGACCTTTTACGCACTTTTACACGTTGACGTTGACGGCAACAAACTGGAAATAGACTCCCGTCCTTCCGACGCCATCGCCCTTAGTGCGGGGATGGATGTTCGGCTTTTTGTCGATGAGGAGATTTTCCAGAAGACCCAGATGTGATAGTTGTGATAACCAGTATCCCTACTGAAATACACAGCATACTGTCGGCGACATTAAACGCAGGCCAGTGAAACCCTCTGTAATATACGTCGATGAAATCTCGCACAAATCCTTCGTTGGTTATCCTGTCATAAAGGTTGCCGATGATCCCCGCAGTAAACATCGCAAGTGCCGTCTGCATAAGCCTGGAGCTGATCTTACCAAAAAGAAATAGTCCTGTCACAGCAATCAAGGCCACGACCGAGACGGAAACCAGCATCAAGGTCTGGCCGCGGGCGATACTGAAAGCGGCGCCGGAGTTTTCTCTCATGACGAACTTTAAAAAACCATTGATAATGTGGTATTGGGCTTGCGGTTTTGTAATCAACCAGTCGAAGACGGCACTTTTGGTCCACAGATCAAGGCCGGCTCCTGCGATCACTATCGGCCAGAACAGAAGATGTGCCCGCAGGTCCGGCAAAGAATGCCGCTGAAAAACACCGGCTTTGTATTCAGGAACCGCTGATTCTTGATCTGATCGCGAATGACTCATACCTGTAA
>CBDUSK010000187.1:0-3724 GCA_965369915.1 uncultured Phycisphaerae bacterium | reverse complement strand
GTCAACTGAGTGCCCTGCACACGAATGACCCTTACTTCTTTACCTTTTTCAACGTAGCCCGTTTCAGCTACACACTCGATCCTTCGTCCGGAAAAATCACACATCCCCACCGGCCTCAGCGGAGACAACACCACTCCGACCTTGTCTATCAGTGCTTTTAATTCCTCCGTGTCCGGTATCGCGTCTCCCTGCTGACGCAAGGGAGGTGTCAGCGTTACCGTTTTGCCGAATTTCGTTTTTGGAAATATCCTGTACGCGATAATAAGTACCGATGGGATCATTATAAGCGCGATTATTACCCCCGTCACTCCCGCGAATGTGCTGTGCCTGAAAAATATTACCACCCCCCCTATCAAACACGTCAGCGAAAAAAGGCTTATGATCCCGCCGCTCGGGACAAACACCTCCGCTAAAACCAACGCCGCCGAGGCAAAAAACAATAAAACTGCAAACGCAAACCACCAGTCCATAAGTATCTCCCTCTTAATGAATTAACTTTCTTCGACCTTTTTTACTATGACCCGGTTTCCGTGGATCTCGATTATTTCCACTCGGTCACCGTCGTCAAGGAACTGTGCCTGAGCGATAACATCGACAACACATTCACCGAACTTTGCGCTTCCCGCAGGCCGTAATGCTGAAGTTACTTCTCCGACCTGACCGACCTCTACTCCAACTGTCAGGCTCTCAGGCGGAGCCGTTACAGGGACTTTCATTTTGATCTCTTCGGCCTTAAAAGCGGGTGTTAATATCAAACCGCTGAGAAACTGCATCTTTGGCAGATATTTCGCGATCAGACAGGCAAGAACGATAAAACCTGCAAATCCGAGCAGGATGCCGGAAAGACCCTCGATAAAAGGCTCCCACCCGCCGAATTCCGGCCTTGGCCACGGAAGACGGTCCGGTGGATTCTTGATAAGCATTCCGAAAAGACCGCCCAGAATACATATGATCCCGAAAAAACCCGCTATCCCGAAACCAGGGATTACCAGGACTTCGATCAGCAGCAGGACGACCCCGACAAAAAATACCGCTACTTCCACCCAGTTTGCCATCCCGATAAGGTATTTGCTTCCGACGATGATTACCACACAGACCACCGCCAAAAGACCCGGAATACCGAGCCCAGGCGTATTCAGTTCCACATACACACCTAACATCGCCAGCATCGCAAGGATTCCGAGAACCGCCGGGGAATTCAGCCAGCGAACCATTTCTTCTGACCAGTTTGTTTCAAACTCAAGTATAGTATCAGAAAACTCCACCCCATCACGCTCTGACAGAAAACTAAGAACTCCGTCAAGGTCCTTGACCTGGATTCTTGCGACACCATATTCCTCTGCTTGTGAAGCCGTCAGAGTAAGAATCTCGTCATCCTTTACGACGAGCTTTTTGTTTTCAATATCATACTCTGATTCATCTTTGGGCAGGTCCTTGGTCTCGAAAAATTCGTCTTCTCCCGTCTGTTTGTTTTTGACACTGAAGACCTCGAGTTGACGCGTCACCATCGCCTTTAACAACGCTTCTGGATACCCGTTTGCCTCAGCCGCACGCATAAATGCTGCACGGGTAAAGCTTTCTGACTTCTCTCGTTCCACCCCTTCAAGCTTGCCCCCAAGCTGGATCGGTGCACAGTCTCCGATTGTCGTATTTTCCAGCATTATTATATCTTTGCAGGCAACGCTTACCATCGCACCTGCCGATATCGCTTGGGTCGTGATATAAGCCACCGTGTGGACCTTCTTGCCGAGCTCCAGGATCAAATATTTGGAAATGTCGTCGCCGGACTTCAATAGTCCCCCGTAAGTGCCTATTTCAAATATCAGATATGTCGCTCCCCGACCGATAGCCTCCTCCGAACGCCTCCGCATGGATTTATAGAGTCCGTCATCGATCAGGTCCTTACAGGAAATAACTGCTGCGATTTGCTTTTGAGCGCCTTGTCCTGCATCTGAAACGGTAAATTCAGACAATTCTTCCTGGGCCCGGCTAATATTGACAAAACCCTTGTGGTTGCTGAATAGGCCCAGGCAAACCAGCAATATGATGACGATTAAAACACCAGGTCTGTGATGCCGCGTTTCCATATCCGACAATTTAACTTTTAAACAATAGACTCACAAGCAAAAAAAGCTTCTTTAAAAAGATTTCCGCCTGTATCACTCTATTTCTCTCCCGCCAACACTTCGACAATATTGAGAGCATGGTCCTTGACCCGCCGGTAATAATTGAGCATGTCGGTTATGATCAGACTTTGCAGCGGCGAGGTGAGCCCGGCTTCCACCCGTTCGAGGTGGCCGCTGCGATATTCTTTCATAAAGCGGGTTATATTATTTCCCCAGCTCAAAGCCTTATTCAGGCTTTCACCTTTAGGCTCATCTTCTCTGACGCTTTTGTTAACAAACTTGACATAACCTTCGACTCGGCTATGCAGGTCAAGAATGTCACGCTTTGCCTCTTCAGACATCTGCATACCCGATTTACGCATCTTCAAATTTAGTTTTAAAATGTTCGATATATAGTCACTTATGGATTCATACTCGTCCGCCATTCTCAGTTGCATACGTCCTTTATTCATAACTGCGTGAGGAACAGTTCCTGAAAGCAGATTACTCAAAAATTCCACGACCTCTTTTTGAACGATGTCTAAGTCTTCTTCAAGACGAAATATCTTGTTCTCAGTTGTCTCATTACGCTTGGCACTTTCCAGAACACTCTTAAGCTGTCCCAGCATCCTTTCCGTGTCCTCGCTCATACGCAGAATTTCTTTTTGGGATTGTTCTATACTCATTGCCGGTGTATCCAGCATCCGAACATCAAGAAATTTCAGATGGGGCACTTCCTCATATTCCTTACCCGGCATAAAACGACACAAAGCCTTGGCAAGAAGCGTCGTAAACGGCATCAATATAATAACGTTTATTATATTAAAACACGTATGAGACAGTGCTATTCCTCTCATGGCGTGGATAAATGTCGGAACTCCGTTGGTCATTACCATCACTGTCGGGTCAACTCCTACTATATTTTTTATTATGCCGATATAAAACGGGAAGATCGCCGTAACCCAGGCTACACCTATCACCTTAATAGTAACATGGGCCGCAGAAGCACGTTTGGCATTTGTCGAGGCCCCGATCGACGCCAGACAAGCCGTGATGGTCGTGCCTATATTTTCGCCAAGAACAAGGGCTGCCGCTGTCTCGAAATCTATGACCCCAGTCCCCACAAGACCCATTGTAATTCCCAACGTCGCTGACGATGACTGTACGACCGCGGTCACTAAGGTACCTACCAGGCAGCACCTCAAAACACCTAAATAACTGTCCGGAGAAAATTTCGAAAACCAGGCTATGAATTCAGGCATCTCCCGAAGCGGACTGAAACCCGCCTTCATCTGGGACAATCCGAAAAACACCATTCCCAGCCCTAACATCATCATTGCTGAATAACGGACTCGTTCGCTTTTGGAAAAAAGAAAGAAAAAAGCCGAGATACCAAGTATAGGCAGACCATATTTCGCTATCTCCAGCACCAGTATCCACCCCGTAATGGTAGTACCGATATCTGCTCCAAGGATAACGCCTATCGCCTGAGTAAGGGTCATCAGGCTGGCATTGACCATCCCCACTACCATTACCGTTGTCACTGAACTTGACTGGATCAAACTGGTTACAGCTAACCCCACCCCGCATGCGATCAGGCGATTATTAGTTACTGCATT
>CBDUSK010000186.1:0-3750 GCA_965369915.1 uncultured Phycisphaerae bacterium | reverse complement strand
AGTAACCGACTCACAGCTTAAACCGGTCATCGGCGTCATAGTCCTTTCCATGCTGGCTGTAAGAGTCGTTAACGACTACCGAAAAGACCCCCGCCAGGGAAATGAATCAACATCGGGACCTTTGTTTGCCGTCTTTTTAGGATTTTTCATCGGCGTTACCACCATGATGGCAAACGCCGCGGGACCCATAATGATAATCTATTTGCTTGCCGCCGGCCTGCCGAAGACACAATTCGTCGGGACCGCGGCCTGGTTCTTTTTTATCGTCAACTGGCTAAAGGTCCCCTTCAGTGCAAAGCTTGATCTGATAAACGCAGAGTCCCTGAAACTTGACCTGACTCTTTTCCCCGTGATCGTCATCGGTGCGGTTGTTGGAATAATACTGTTAAAGCGAATCCCGCAAAAGGTTTTCACAATAATAGTTCTGGTCCTTGCAGCCGTCGCTGCGATAAAGCTGCTCTTTTAAAAATAAAACGATTATCCTTTTACACAGATAAGCGGAACCAGCTTCGCAACTTTTTTTGCGAGTTTCGCGGCGTGTGTCGCCTCTATCACCTCATCGACATTCTTGTAGGCAAGCGGCGCTTCTTCTGCGATCCCCCGCATGGATCTGCTTTTGATCAGCACTCCGCCGGCTGCGAGCTGCCTGACGACGTCGCTGCCCCGCCATCTTTTCGTCGCGGCCCGTCTGCTCATATTTCTACCCGCCCCGTGACAGGCAGAACCGAACGCCAGGTCTTCGCTTTGGCTCGTACCTGCAAGGATATACGATGCCGTCCCCATCGTCCCGCCGATGAGCACGGGTTGGCCGGCTTTTGCGTATTCAGCCGGAAGCGACCTGTCGCCGGGGGCGAAAGCGCGGGTAGCGCCTTTGCGGTGGACGAAAAGTTTTTTGCGTTTATTATTTACCGTATGCTCTTCGACCTTGCAGGTATTATGCGAGACGTCGTAAAGCAGCCGGATATCGGCCCCTGGCTCCAGAGTTTCGAATACCTCTCTTACCAGATGCGTCAGGACCTGGCGATTGGCCATCGCGCAGTTTATGCCGCACCGCATCGCGCCGAGATAGCTTTGGCCGAGGCTTGAATCTATCGGTGCACAGGCAAGCTCCCTGTCGGTAAGTTCAAGGCCGTAGCTGTTCGCCGCGGTTACCATGCTTTTTAGATAATCGGTTCCGATCTGATGGCCGAGCCCGCGCGAGCCGCAGTGAATGCTTATCTTTATATCGTCTTTTTCGATGCCGAACGCTTTGGCGATCTCTTCATCATAAACTTCAACCACTTTTTGAACCTCGAGATAATGATTGCCCGAACCGAGCGTTCCCATCTGGTCCTGCTGCCGTTTTTTGGCGTGGTCCGAGAGATCGGCCGGGTTTGCTCCCGCCAGGCAACCGTTCTCCTCGATAAACCGAAGGTCATCTTTGCTGCCGTATCCATATTCGGCCGCCCAGCGTGCTCCGCCGGTGAGGACTTCGGCAAGTGCATTTTGTTTCAGGTGTATCCTGCCGGTACTGCCGACGCCGGCCGGGATCTTTCTGAATAAAGTTTCCGCCAGCGTTTCTTTTATCCGTTCGATATCGGGGCTCTTAAGAGAAGTGTGCAGCGTCCTTACTCCGCAGGCGATATCGAAGCCGACACCGCCGGCCGAGATGATCCCGCCTTTATCCGGGTCGAATGCCGCAACTCCACCGATGCAGAAGCCGTAACCCCAGTGCGCATCCGGCATAGCGTATGAAGCACTGACTATACCCGGCAGGGCAGCTACGTTGCTTACCTGCTCGAGGACCTTATCGTCCATCCCTTCGAGAAGTCGTTTGCTGGCGAAAATGATCCCCGGCACCCGCATCTTGCCGGTTTTTTCGAGGCGCCACTGAAATTCCGATATGCGGTTAAGCCGTTTAATATTCATAATTGACCCCCTTTATTTTTATTTACACATCCACTACACACTGAGCGGTCCATTTACCGTCTTGGTTCTCCACGGCTAATTGCGAATAGGTTGCCGCCTTTACTTCCACTGCCATATCGTGTTTTTCCGGATCGGCCCTTTCACCCCAGGCTTGGGCGGTTAATTTTTCCGCTTCGAGCCGGACCTTGAATTTACTGTAGAGCATGTTCCGTGTCGCCATTTCATAGATGACCGCGTTGAGCCAGTCCGCCAGCAATAGGTCTCTATCTATTCCTTCGCAGCTAATCCGGATTTGTTCTTTGGCTTCTATCGTTTCCGGGTCACATATCACGGCGACCATACTGACTGCCGCTTCTTCGAATGCTTCTTCAAGGGATTCGCCGATCCCCCGGATACCGATATCAGCCTGATGATGAAAATGCTCCCACATATTTGATCGCCTATAAAAAAACCGCAGGATATAATAACTTAAACCAGCGGCTTGGATTTTTCAATCAGCTTTTTTTTTAATACCTGTAATGTTCCGGCTTGAACGGGCCTTGGACCGGAATGCCGAGGTAATCGGCCTGGGTCTGCGTCAGTTTTGTGAGCTTTGCACCGAGCCTGCCAAGATGAAGTCTTGCGACCTCTTCGTCGAGTATTTTCGGCAGGGTATAGACGTCAGGTTTTAAGTCTTCCTTTGCAAGCATTATCTGGGCGAGGCACTGATTGGTAAAGCTGTTGCTCATTACAAAGCTCGGATGTCCCGTTGCGCAGCCGAGGTTTACCAGTCTGCCCTCTGCCAGCAGGATTATCGACCTGCCTGATTTCAGGGTCCATTTATCCACCTGCGGTTTGATCTCTATTTTCTTGCACTCCGGCGTATCGAAAAGATAGCTGGTCTCTATTTCGCTGTCAAAGTGCCCGATGTTGCAGACGATAGCTTCGTTCTTCATCTGTTCCATGTGCTCGCCGGTTATCACATTAAAGCATCCTGTTGCCGTGATAAATATATCGCCGGAAGCGGCCGCTTCGGCCATCGTAGTAACTTCGTATCCTTCCATCACCGCCTGCAGGGCACAGATCGGATCGATCTCAGTGATAAGTACCCTTGACCCCAGCCCCCTCATCGACTGGGCACAGCCCTTGCCGACATCGCCGTAACCGCAGATGACAACGATCTTGCCTGCCATCATCACATCGGTTGCACGCTTGATGCCGTCAGCCAGTGATTCACGGCAACCGTAAAGATTATCGAATTTCGATTTTGTTACCGAATCGTTCACATTGATCGCCGCGAAGGGAAGCTCGCCGGCTTCTGCCATCTGGTAAAGCCGATGCACACCCGTTGTCGTTTCTTCCGATACGCCGCGGATATTTTCGGCGATCTTCGTCCACTTGTCTTTGCTGATTGCACAACTTGCCGCCAGACGTTCCATGATCACCTGGAACTCTTTATTGTCAGTAGGTTTTTTCAGAAGCGAAGGGTCCTTTTCAACTTTTGCGCCATGTACCACGAACAAAGTTGCATCGCCGCCGTCGTCTACGATCATGTCAGGCCCCGTCCCGTCCGGCCAGGTAAGTGCCTGTTCCGTGCACCACCAGTATTCTTCAAGCGTCTCACCTTTCCATGCAAAGACCGCACTTCTGCCGGCTTCGGCGATCGCTGCTGCTGCGTGGTCCTGTGTCGAGAAGATATTACACGACGCCCAGCGGACGTCGGCTCCCAATACTTCCAGCGTCTCTATCAACATAGCCGTCTGGATCGTCATGTGCAGGCTGCCCATTATCTTCAGACCCTTTAAGGGTTTTTCCTTACCGTATTTGGCTCGGGTCGCCATCAGGCCGGGCATCTCGTTTTCA
>CBDUSK010000185.1:0-3766 GCA_965369915.1 uncultured Phycisphaerae bacterium | reverse complement strand
CGTCTCCTTTTAACTTTTTTTCTCATTATATATCTCTCTTACCCTGTCGATGATCACTGCCAGCAGTATGAGAATCCCCAGAAATGAGTTGGCATAATATGGGTTTGCTTTCAATTCTATCAGACCATGCTTTATCAACATAAAGATTGTTGCGCCCATTAATATTCCAAAGGCAGAGATGACACCGCCACTTAAGCCGGTGCCGCCTATTATCGCTACAGCAAAAGAGACGATCAGCCAGCTGTCGCCGGTTTCTGGAGTCGCACTTCCTATCTTCGAGGCCCAGAGTATTGCTGCCAGCGAAGAGAAAAATCCTGAGAGCACATTGGCGTATATGATCATTTTGTCAGTATCGATACCTGACAGTCTTGCAGCATCGATATTACCCCCAGTAGCAAGCAAACGTCTGCCGAAGACAGTGAATTTGAAGACGTACGCCATCAAAACAAGTACGAAAATCATTATAATGAAAACATACGGCACGCCAAAAAGGACTTTCTGGCCTATATAACAAAACGATTCGCCGACTTTATAGGGACTCCCTCCGGAAATACCCGAACGCAGCCCCATGTAGATAAACATCATTGAAATCGTCACGATGAACGAATTGATCTTAAGCTTTGTGATTATAACTCCATTCAACAGGCCGCATAGAACACCGACAAGCATTCCTATCGGCACGGCAAGCCATGCGCCAAGCCCCCAGTTATCCAGGCATAGCCCCAGTATAACCGTCGTGATAGAACCTATCGCTCCGACCGAAAGATTCATCCCCCCTACCACGAGACAAACAGCCTGGGAAAGGGCGACCAGCACAAAAAAGGACATTTGCCGTGAAAGCACGAACATAGTATAGGAGCTTAAAAAAGTCCCCGATTCCAAAGCCAGGATAGCGAACAGAATTGCCGCTGACACCAAAAGTCCGATAGTTCTCCCACTGAACATCTCGTCGGTTGAGTTAGTTTTGATCTCTTTTTCGTCAGTCATCTTGATTTTATCTCGAACTAATTTAAATAATTTCCTATCGCACCACTGATCTGGCCGTAGTTCTTGTCGGCGATCTCGGTTATCTCCCCTACGATCGCCTTGTCTTTGAAGACAAGGATCCTGCTTGCAAGCTTGACCATCTCCGGAAGATCGGATGATATCAGCAGGATCGATTTTTTCTGCTCTTTAGCCAGGTTCCATATCAACTGGTGTATCTGATGCTTTGCGCCAACGTCAACACCTATCGTGGGCTCATCGATTATTAATATATCGCAGTCAGCGGCAAGCCATTTTGAAAGGCTGACCTTTTGCTGATTGCCTCCGCTGAGATTGCCGGTTATCTGTCCCTGGCCCGTACATTTTATATCAAGACCGGCGATCATACCTGACGTGACATGAGCCTCTTTCTTTGAATTTATACATCGCGTAAAACGATTGATGATCTTGTTCCAGATCGTGATGCAGATATTGTTCCTAATCGTGAAATCAAGCAATAGGCCCTCTTCCTTGCGGTTCTCTGAGATATAGCCGATTCGATAGTTATATAAACTATCGCTCACCTTTTTGATGTCAGCTTTTTCTCCTCTTACCAATATTCTGCCGCTGTCGGCTTTGTCTTCGCCGATAATGATCCTGGCAAGTTCGGTTCGGCCGGCTCCCACCAACCCGTAAAAACCGAGTATTTCACCTTCATAGAGACTGAAACTTATGTCCTTTGCCTTATCTGCCCTTTCGATTTTGTCTGCTCGGAGAACCTGACACTGATCATTCACATCAAGTTTGCCCAGATGTTCCTGCACACAGTCCCTGCCCAGCATCATCTTTATCAGTTCCTGGTCGGTCAACTTTGCCGTCTCAGCGGTGCCGATATATTTGCCGTCACGCAGTACGCTTACGATATCGCATAACTCAAAAACCTCTTCGAACTTGTGCGAAATGAAAATGATCGTAACCCCTTTGGTTTTCAGATCTCTTAACACCCTGAAAAGATTCGCTGCTTCATAATGCGTAAGGCAGCTTGTAGGTTCATCGAGCAGCAGCACTTTTGCATTTGCCGAAAGTGCTTTTGCGATCTGGATAAGTTGTTTCTGGGCGGCCCCAAGGTGCCTTACTTTTGTTTCCGGCGGCAGGTCAAGCAACAATACATCCATATATTTTTTCGCGGTTTTATTAACTGCCTTCCAGTTGATTATACCACTGTTGCCATAGGAGATCATCTTATCAAGCATTATGTTTTCGGCGATGCTGCTCTCAGGGATCATCTGTAGTTCCTGGTTGACGATATCGATCCCCATTTTAAGGCTGTCATGATAACTCTTAAAACTAAGAGCCTTGCCTTCATAATAGATCTGCCCCAGGTCAGGCTGATAGATACCGGTAATGATCTTTATAAGTGTACTTTTGCCCGCACCGTTTTCGCCAACCAACCCGTGTATATGCTCCGGATCAAACCTAAGACTCACATTATCCAGGGCTTTGACGCCGGGAAAATGTTTGCTTATTCCTTTAAGTTCCAGCATGTACAACCCTTATTTCGGTGCCGAAAGATATTTGACCTTCAGATCCGCCAGGATCGAGTCCGTTATCTTGCTAATCTCTTTTTGATAAGTATCAACATTGTCTTTAGTAATAACTATAAAGCCGGCGTCCACAAATTGGTAGTCAACTTTAGGTGTCCAACCGTCAACCATCAGTTTCAATATTGCGCAGCTGATATAACCGTGCCCAAATGGATTTTGAGCAACGGTGGCGTCAATGTAGCCATCCCTTATGGCTTGAATTACAGTTGATCCGGTATCGATACCTATGTAACGTATTTTTTTATGCTTGGGATCTTTATGCCATTCGGTAAGGATCGCAGCTGACGCGATAGTCGGATTGTATCCGGTGGTGATTATACCGTCGATCTCATTCGCCCTCGCTGCTAATGCACTTTGAATTTTATTGATAGCTTCACTAACCTGCGTCATATCCGATATGGTCTGGACGATCTCGACATCGGGATATTTATTTACAACATCATTGATGGCTTTGTCTCTTACCTTTGTGTTTACATCTGTAACTGTTTCAAGGACATTCAGTATCTTCCCCTTACTGCCCATCATTTTTATCAGTTCTTCTGCCGCTGCCATTGCCGCTTTTCTTATGTCAGTTGCAACAGTAAAACTTGCCGGCGTTGGCAGATTAGGCTGGGCACCATAGGCCACGACAAACTGACCCTTGCTCCTTAAGAGCTTGAACAATCCGTTGGCTCCCGCCGGATCACCTGGAAATATGCTGAACGCCTTATGTCCTTTTGTAGACAAGGCTTCAACGTTAACATTTTCATTGTCCTGTGACCATTTCTGGCCGACAACTTTGCGGACAGATACACCCATGTCTTTTTCAAAGGCTTCGGTTCCGCTGCGAACTTCGTTGATATATGGATGCGGTGCCATCCCGTACCAGGCTATCGATTCGATGTCCTGAGTTATTCGTTTTTGCTTAACTGCGATGATCACGACGGCCAGTACCAATATCACAACCAGCAATACAGCCTTTTTCATTTTCTTACTCCTATGTATAATTCTTTTTGCGCCATCATTATATAAGCATCAATCAAGGTGGTAAACCTCTTCCATGGTCTTCCAAAATTGGCCTTCGGGCCTGTTGGCAAGAGGCTCTTGGCAGGGATCTGTCTGTTACCACCACTGCCATAAGTCCGCCAACAATAGTATAGAGTCCCGTTAGCAGCGTTATTCCTGCAATACTATACATAATCGGGATACCGAATAATCCC
>CBDUSK010000184.1:0-3769 GCA_965369915.1 uncultured Phycisphaerae bacterium | reverse complement strand
TTTCCGTGGCTGTAAGTTCTTACGGCCCGCTGCAGGAGCATATAATACTCGCCTTTGAATTTTGTCACAGTGCCTGCTATGCGGTATCTGTGAGGATTTATCGCCTGTGATATCCTGTGCTCTGTCCACTCGAGCACTTCGCATGGCAGCAATTTAAAAGACATATCCTGAAGTTTTCGTCCAAGGCTGTCAAGCTGAAAGACTTTTTGACCTTTTTTAGTAAGCAGGTAACCTGTCCTGTCGACCAGTAGAGCGTTTTCTTCGGTTTCAAGCAGTTTCTTGAGCTTTGCGAGATTGACGACCCGCCTGGGCTTAAGCAAGGCCATTATGTCATCTGGAATGATAGAGTCATCTTCCGGCTCTTGGGCGGCTTGGGTTTGCTGCTGGGCCGGGCCGCTATCGGTTTTTTTGATCTCCGGCTGGGCCATATCGGTCATGGGAATAAAGTACCAGGCGAAAAGATAATTTTTACCATCGTATTTTGTCACAATTGCCCAGAGCTTTACGCCGGCTTTGTCCCGGGTTTCTTCGGCGCCGGCCATCATCCTTTCCAGCGTGGCGGATGGAATAAGCTCGATCGGTTGGCCTGCCTTGACGACAGCAATGCCGTCGGTGATATCCGAATCAACGACAAAGACCCATTTATCTTCGGACTTTGTTACTGTCCCTTCGGCACCGTCAAAAATAAAGCCATTCCGGATAAGCGGCAGAGGTCTGATGCTGACGGTGTCTTGAGGGTTTTGCTTGTCGTCAGAGACTGCGCCCGGCACAAAAGCTGTCATTGTAAAGCATAATAACAGGCTCAATAGGATCCTGCTCATAATAGATAGCCTTTTGTTCTTTCGGTAATATTCAGTCGATCAGAAATATCTGTTCAGTATTTCCATGACCTGAACCGGATTTTCCGCGGTTTCCACGTAACGGGTACTGTCCGGGTCGATACCTGCAATAAGTTCGAGAAGCGTCTTCCAGAACCTGCCTGCTATTATAATCGGTTTATCGGCGCCGGCAAAGTGTTTATTCTTCAATTCCCAGACGTGGGCAAGTTCGAGCAATGTTCCGGTTCCGCCGGGAAGCACGATATATGCGTCCCCAAGTTCGATAAGCCTGCTTAGTCTTTCCTCGAGCGAATCGGTAACGATCCGGCTGGTTATGTATTCGTTTGCGGTGCTTCGCCTGAAAGCCGAGCAGGTTACCCCGATGACCTTGCCGCCTGCCTGGTTTGCCCCTTTTGCAGAAGCCAGCATCGTCCCGCCGTATCCTCCGTTGGCGATGGCCAAACCCTTCCGGGCCAATGCTGTTCCGATCTGCTCGGCGATCTCGAAGACTTCATCACCCGGGCCGGCCTTGCTGGTGCCGAAGATCGTAACGGTCTTTTTGCTGTCAGCCATCAGCTCTTTGTCCCGGTGCGTGTATAATTCAAAAGCCCTGCCGAAAGCAGTATTTTCCTGTCCCTCGGTGAAAGATCGAGTTTTCCGGCAAATTCAAACCCGGCGGTTTTGTCGGTGATAACAACCTCGTCGCTGCCTTGGATCGATTCGAGCAAATTATCGATCCGCAGTTCATCGGCATCGCCGATCCGGTCATAATCATTCGGATCAGCGAATTCTATCGGAACGATCGCAAAGTTGATCAGGTTTGCTTTATGGATCCGTTCGATGCTCTTTGCGATAACCGCCCGGACGCCGAGATACATCGGGCAAAGTGCCGCGTGCTCTCTGCTTGAGCCCTGGCCGTAGCTTAAACCGGCGATTACGACTCCGCCGATACCTTCAGCTTTTAATTGCAGGGCCCGCTGGGCGAATGTCGGTTTGTCTTTTTCATTGAAGCAGTTGAAGACTACTTTTGCGTATTCAGGCACGTTTGACCTGTATTTCAAAAAGCCGCCTGCCGGCATTATATGATCGGTTGTTATCTTGTCACCGCATTTGAGCAGCACACGCGCACTGAGATTTTCCGGCAGGAGTTTTGGCGATTCAGGAACGACGATGGTAGGGGCCCTTAGCACTTTTGCCTTTCTTGCATCCTCCGGACTTAAAGGCTGTACGATCATACTGTCGTCGATAAGGAATTTCTTCGGCAGCTCAACGGCAGGGTATTTAATTCCCATGATCCCGGTTAGTTCCTGCGGATCGGTAATCTCGCCCATTATCGCCGAAGCCACCGCCGTTTCCGGACTGACCAGGTAAGCCTGGTCACCCTTTGTACCGGTTCGACCGGTGAAATTGCGATTAAATGTTCTCAGGGTAACTGCGTTGTCAGCGGGCGAAAAACCCTGGCCGATACAAGGCCCGCAGCCGGACTCAAGAAGCCTTGCCCCGGCAGATATGATGTCCGCCAGAGCACCGTTTTTAGCCAGCATATTCAGCACCTGCCTGCTGCCCGGAGCGATCGCGAACTCGACCATCGGGTCGATCTTTCTGCCTTTAAGAACGGCAGCTGCCATCATCAGGTCGCTATAGCTGGAGTTTGTACAGCTGCCTACGATGACCTGGGCGACTTTTAAGCCGGCGATATCCCGGACTTTGCTGATATTATCCGGTGAGGACGGACATGCCGCCATCGGTTCGAGGTCCGAAAGATCGATCTCGATGATGCGGTCATATTCGGCGCCGATGTCGGCATTTAAAGGCTTGAAATCGTCGCCGCGCTGCTGTGCGGTCAGAAATTCCTTTGTTCTTTTGTCGCTCGGGAACAGGCTGGTGGTTACCCCGAGTTCGGCTCCCATATTTGTTATCGTTGCCCGCTGGGGAACTGACAGATTCGCAACGCCGTCGCCGAAATATTCGACCACACAGCCGACATTACCTTTGGTACTGACAATGCTGAGCAGTTTCAGTATTACGTCCTTGCTTGCGACCCACTTATTGAGTTTTCCTGAGAGCTTTACACCGATGACTTTCGGGCAGGTAAGGTAAAATGCCCCGCCGCCCATGGCAACGGCTACATCCAGTCCGCCTGCTCCGACCGCTAACATGCCGATGCCGCCGCCGGTCGGGGTGTGCGAATCGCTGCCGAGAAGCGTTGCGCCGGGTTTGCCGAACCGCTCAAGGTGTACCTGGTGACAAATGCCGTTGCCTGGCCGGGAATGACAAACCCCCGCCTTGGCGGCTACGGTCTGCAGATACAGGTGGTCGTTGTGGTTTTCGGGTCCGAACTGGCTCATATTATGGTCGATATAGCTTACGGAAAGGCCGGTTTTGACGCGTCCTGTGCCCATCGATTCGAACAGCAGAAAAGCCGTTGTACCTGTAGCGTCCTGGGTAAGCGTCTGGTCAATGCGGATTCCAATAGGACCCCCGGCAGAAAGCCCGCCTTCGACCAGATGCTCCTGAAGTATCTTATATGTTAGTGTCAACGCCATTATTCTGCTCCAAAAAGTTATAAATCAGACCAAAAAGCCTACCAGAAACTTAGCCCGAATACAATTTCTATTTTAACCAAAAGTTGACTTTACGACTCTAAATCTCTATACTGTATCTCAGGAATGTAATTTAAGAATGTTGTATGTATATTGATTAGGTAGTTTGATCGAGAGGTAGTCATGCCGGGCATTAATTTTATGTGCAGTTTAAATGGCGATCTAAAAGAACAGAAAGCCCGATATTTACATTCATTGAAGATAATATCAAGTTCCAATGAATACAAAAGCGAAATTTTACGTGAGGCCAAAACGTATATCTTAAGCTGTACGAAATACGAACGATATCCTATTAGTTTTTTTGAAAACGATGAGTTTTATTTATGTTTTGAAGGCAAAATATACAAT
>CBDUSK010000183.1:0-3780 GCA_965369915.1 uncultured Phycisphaerae bacterium | reverse complement strand
TATATCCTTACTTCTACAAGGACCTGAGGTGTAATACGGTCGATCTCTTCGATAAAGGTGTCTATGGCCTGAATCTTGCCCTCAGTATCGGTAACGATTATATTACTGGTTCCCGGGTTAGAGGAAATCGAACCCCGATCCGAGATGAATTTTCCGAGAGCTTTTTCGACTTCCGTAACATCGGCATAAACGATCCGGTAAACTCTGTTGACAAGCCTTGCGGATACCTCGTTGATCTCTTCTTTTGGGGCGATCCTTATCATGGTCTCGCTTGTTACATAACCATAATCGTGCGCGGCAAGGATATTATTAAGAGCTTCTGCGAGCGGTACATCCGTCAGCTTTGCTGTTACATCTCCGATGACTTTAGGACTTTTGATGATATCCACATCCGCCTGATCGGCGATTATCCTTATTACATCGTCAATCGGAGTCTCGCTAAAGTCCACGCTTATTTTTTTCTGCATCCGCTTTTCGAGGACCGTCAGCACTTCTTTCTTGCCTACATTCTCCAGACCGTTTTCAGCGACGGCAATCGTACACGACGCCATGATAAACATAATGACCTTTAGTAACTTTGATATATTGTATTGATTTTTCAAATTATTCATGATCACTTCTTCCCGCTTAAACTTTTAGGCAGAGCCGTGTAAGCTCGTCTTCATTGCACTTGACGTGTCCACCTTTTACCTTCCATTTCGAACTCAACGCTATTTTTGCTTATCTTTATAATCGTAGCTCCAGAGACAATATCTCCCTGTCGCACGATCTTACTGTTAATAACAGCGGAGGGTTTATCCTCGCTGAAGACAATGCCTTTTACGACCAGTCCTCCAATACCGGATTGGGCCGCAGTTATGGACCCGTACTGCATGGGATCACGAAGGCTTTCCGGATATGGAACAGGTACATCCCAGTTAGTTTTTTCATAAGCGGAGGTAAATGTATCCACGGGTACGGAGGTCTGAGCCATAGCAGCTTTCGGCGAAGCGGTGTAAAAAACCTTAAAAAGGACAAAAAATAAAACGACAAAGAGAAGCGGAATTGATGTTGTCATTACTTTTTGCCTTCTATCCATCTCTTCGTTAAAGAATCTGTTCTTTATCGGAAGCCAGAGTTTCGACCCAAGAACCAGAAGTTTGTTTTCTTGTGTCCCTATAGTATTATCTTTCATAGCTTTTGCCTTAGCATGAGTTTTTATATTTTCTAACCTTCTTTACGTTTCCTGACAAAAACCGCCAGATTCATATCCACCTGATGTTCAGAGTTATTCTTTTCTGAGCGAACTATACGAAATTTATCTATAAAAATAACCGGACGATGTCTTTCGAGAGCATTTAATAAAGTAGCAAACTGGACGAAACCGGAGGTAAAACTGACATCGTAGTTATTCACATATACATATTTATTGCCGGTTTTTGATGCTTTTTCACCACGATTTCTGGACTTGATGTTAAAAGAATTAACTTTTTTCTCATTTGCGATCTGGCTGATATCAAATGTAACATCGGCGGCGTAGTCAAAATCTATAACATAATTTCTTAATTCATCATGCAGATCGTCGATTTGTTCATTTAATTTTAGCCTGGTTTCCTTCTGAGTTATTTCCTGTGCACGCTCTAAGAGCAGCTTTTTTTCCATAAGCTGTTTTTTGATCATTTTTTTGGCCTTTGCCTGGGGGGCAAGTACAAGCATATAGATAATCAAAAAAAATACAAAACAACATACCCATATAAATGCAATTTTCCGGTTAATCAATTTCATAACGAACCCTTTAAAACTTCAGACCGAATATACATTCCATTTCGTAAACGACGACATCCTGTCCACGCTCTTTGTCGACTTTCTGGGAAACTCTTATTTCTTCGAGTCTCGATTTTTTCAATAATTCCGACGAACTAAGACGGTCTGAAAACGCCCTGACTTCTTTGTCATAATTAGTCCGAGGACTCCCGCAAACTGAAACATTCAGTATATTAATGAGGACACCGGCATTAACCATCTTCCCGGGATTATCCTTTTGCGGCACAAGTCTTTTGACCTTTCTCGGTTTTAATTCAAATTTGGTCAAGATCATCGAATCTGGCATATTCTCTACTATAGTCATGATAACGGGCGACCACTGAGTAAACCTGTCAATAGAACTCGATACTTCGGACAAACTGTAGCGGATAGCTTCTTTTTCACTTTCGAACGATTTCTGTATTTTTAGAGCCTTAGAAAATTTGGCTATTTTTTCTTCATAATTTGCTGCCTGTTTTTTATCCATTGCCATAGCAATACCGTTGCTCAAATAAAAACTCAGCATTACTATCACAACAATAACAAGCATAGAAATTGTTAGTGAGGCAACAACAATATGCTCGATCTTGCTTTTTGCTGCGATTCCCTGTCCTTTTAACAAATCTATCGTAAACATATCAGATCGTCCTCATAGCAAGCCCGGCTGCCACCGCCAACACGGGACCTTTTTCCTGCAGGGTCTTTTCTTTTAGCGAATTTTCACCGAGCTTTATTTTTTCAAAAGGATTCCATAAGATAACTTCCGCGGAAAGCTGGTCGTTTAATATTTCGATAAATCCTTTGACCAGAGCAAATCCGCCGCAGACAAATATTTTCTCAACAGCAGCCGATTTTGTATGCGTCCTGTGATAACGCAACGTTTCTTTAATGTCGACAATCAGCTTTTTACAGCCCTTCTTTAAGCTTTCCGTTAATTCCATCTCAGGTTTTTCACTTTCGGCTTTGTCGAACAGAATTCTTTTGATATTTTCCGGCGTCTCACCAACTTCATTTGCAACAGCCTTGATAATACCATTTCCGGCATAGACCATATCACGGATAAACGGCGGAGAGCCATTGCCGATAAATGCGAGATTAACAAAGGAACTGCCGACATTCAAAATAGCTGTCGATCGACCGGTTTCAGATTTTTCCAGTTCATTAAAGCAGTTTATAAGTGCCAATCCGTCAACATCTACAAGGATATTATGGAATGAAAGACCCTCTGCGATCTGTCTTTTCTTGTCTATCCCGCTATTCTTTGCTGCCACCAAAATACCGCTGACATTGCCTTCTTTATCAGGCAAGAGTTGATAGTCGACTGTGCTGCGAGTGACGTCAAAGGGACAGATCTGAGATGCCTCAAGTATGACGGCATTTTCAATTTCATTCCGCTGCAACGATGGAAATTTGAAATTTCGAACAGCAACTTCGGGACCGCAAACACCGCAAACCACAGAATCAGCCTGGAAGTCGGAGGATTCTAAACTTTCCCGAATGACCCGGAGAGTGTTTTCTTCTTGACTGGATTTTTCTGCAACATCAGATATGTCGACAATAGCGGCACTGCCGACAGTATAGCCCGCATGGTCCTTGCTCAGTTCAACCATTTTTACTGAAGAAGATCCGATATCCAATCCAAGTACTTTATTATGTGCAAAATCAAACAATTGTTTTTAACCCCAATAAATAAACCAGTTTATCTTTATGACATATTTTTTTATCGGCTTTTAAAAGGCAGGATGTTAGCTATGGATTACGATATATAAAAGCATCGTCAAAAGACGTTCAACAAAAACCTATTGTCCTATAAATATTGCTTATCTAATCCATCAGCGGCGTTTTTTGCCGTTATAAGATGGTCTTTTGTTACTTCACAAAAAGATTATTTCTTAGTAAAAAAGCGAATCCTGCACTCCTAATAGTTATCGGGCGCAAAAAACCCCCAGCCAAAACAATTAGTCTTCCCACCATCGCTGAACTTTGAAACAAGCAGCA
>CBDUSK010000182.1:0-3787 GCA_965369915.1 uncultured Phycisphaerae bacterium | reverse complement strand
GTCGTATCGACCTCCCGGTCCCAGTCATAACTGAAACCAAGGCTCTTGGTCTGACGCCGCATATTATCGATGTTTTTCTGAGTTGTCTCAGCAGGACGCGTCCCCGTCTGCACAGCGTACTGCTCAGCGGGCAGCCCGAACGCGTCCCACCCGAACGGATGCAGTACATTAAAACCCTTCATACGCTTATAGCGAGAGACAATATCGCTGGCGGTGTAACTTAACGGGTGCCCGACATGCAGGCCTTGTCCGCTCGGATACGGGAACATATCAAGAACATAGTATTTCGGTTTCGAACCGTCACCTTCTGTCGCCCTGAAAGACTTGTTGGCTTCCCAGAAATTCTGCCACTTCTTCTCGATCTCGCAAAACCGATAGCTGCCTTTTCGTTCGTCCATCTTTAATCCCAATTAATCTGCAACTCTTCATCCGTTCGCATGCGGACAACCCCTGTCAGTACAGCTCTGGCATTTGCTGTCTGTTCCCTCATGACTGATTCCCACTGCAAAGCTGGAAAACACCTTCTTCATATCGCCGCTGCCGCACTGGCTGCAATTATGTTTTATTTTCTTCCCTAAGGACTCTAAAAATTCTGTCATCTTGCCACACCGTTCGCACTTATACTCAAATATAGGCATATAATACTCCTGTAGCAGATAAAAATAACTCTATTAATCATATATACTTATTCGCAATAATCAACAAGATTCCATCCCGGGGATTTTCAAAGCCTCTGGGCGCCGGGCGATAAAAAGATTCGCACACGACAGGTAAAAACCGTCTAATCCCGAACGCATTCGTCAGGATCGCTTAGACAAAAACTGGATGAATATGTCGCGATGGCCTCAAAAGAATTGAATAACTGACCCAACCGGTTATTTGTCGATCAGCTCTTTTTCGATCTCCGTCCTTCCCGATTTCAGTTCCGGCTTTTGCTGCTTTTCCGATACCGTAATTAACCAGTCGATCACTGTGTCGCTTTTATCGGGATAACATTGTAAAGAAGCCGATCCCACAAAACGGCACATCTTTTTGACAGGCCTTGACGATAACGCCCCAAAACCCTCTTTCCCAAAAACGTTCGTCATGAACGGATGCTTGGCGATCGGCATCACGCTCAAAACAAAAAACACAAAACAACAAACAATATAGCCGAACAAAAATCCGAGTATCCCCGCTCCTACCCGATCGAATATTACAGGAAATACTCCTGAATTCGATGCGATCACATACATCTTAGCGATAACATGCAGGGTGAAAAAAAACAATGCTGTCAGCACGAACATACAGAGTGAAAGGAAATAACCGTTTTCTCCTATATCCGGGGTCAACCTGGAGATTAACGGCAGGAACATGACCCCCAAAAAAATCGACACAAGAAGATTAAAAAGCATGGACCACATCACGAAGAATTTCTTCTTTAGACCGATATAGGCAAATGCACCGCCGAGCAAGATCGCAAATAATGATTCCATATTTTTATCCTAATTCCGCAGAAACCCTTTTAACTTCTTCAAGCGTCGTCAAACCACTCAATACTTTTTTCATGCCTTCTCGTTTAAGGGTCGTTCTTCCCCTCTCGTCTCCTTTTTTCTTCAGATCCCCGGGGCTCAATCGATCATCCGCAAGAATGGTTTTTATTTTCTCATCCAGGATCATAACGTCCATTATTGCCGTCCTGCCGTAATAGCCCGTACCTCCGCATTTCTTACAACCGTCGGCGGTCTTGACTTCCCTAATATTAATACCCCGTCTTTTGAATTCTTCTATTTGTCCGGTACTTAGATCCGCCGGACGCTTACAGTTATCGCAAAGTTTGCGGACAAGCCTTTGAGAAACTATCAGACTCAATGCCGACGACAACAACAAAGGCTTTATCCCGAGGTCCATCAGCCTCACCAGCGTGGCCAGGTTGCTGCTGCTGTGAAGGGTCGCCAATACCAAATGACCCGTCTGTGATGCCTGAAAAGCCATCGCCGCCGTCTCCGCATCACGGACCTCCCCTGCCACTATTACATCCGGGTCCTGCCTTAATATACTCCTCAGCGCATTTGCGAACGTAATATCTGCCTTGGGATTTACCTCGATCTGACTTGTATGAGGAAGAACATATTCCACAGGGTCCTCGACCGTAACAACATTTCGGGCAAAAAAATCTATCGTTCCAAGCAATCCATACAAGGTCGTGGTTTTGCCGCTGCCGGTAGGGCCGCAAATGATTATCATGCCCGCGCTCTGCTTCATGGCTTTGGAAAGTATTTCAAAGTTCTTCCGGGCAACACCGATATCTTCAAGCTTTAATATGCCCGTACTTTGGTTGAGAACTCGTATGCTCAGCTTCTCTCCGCCCATCACGCCGGCACTGGCTACCCTGAAGTAGATATTGGCATCTCTGGTCCTGGCCATGAAGGAGCCGTCCTGAGGACGACGCTTCTCGGCAATATCCATCTTCGATATCGCTTTGACACTGTTGATCACCGCAATACATTTTTCGGCATCGATCTGTTTCTGGGTCCTGAGAAATCCATCTATCCTGAATCGTATCGTATAAAACGAATCCGCAATCGGATCGATCAATATATCGCTCGCACGATTTTTTATAGCCTCAAAAATTATTCGCTCGGTCTTATCGAGGGTTTTTTTACCCGTTTCAGGGTCCTTGCTCTGGCCACCGTAAACTTCTTTGAAAGTCCTCCCGGAAGTATCAAGTAACTCTATATACTTCGCCTCTTTAACCGCGGACTTTTTTTCCCAGCGAAACAGATCCCCGATTACTTTCCTGAATATATCATCAGGCGTGATCTCCCCTTCCTGTAATTTACTCGTGATATTCATCACCACTAAAAGGAACATCAGGAACGGACCGAACAATAGTGACACAACACTCGCCAACGGCCGGTATCTCTCTGAGATCAGGGGACTGTATTCAATGCGAACTACCGTATAAATGCAAAGATATATCCAGCCTACTAAAAAAACCACTCTGAGCGGACTGAACGGTAACAACTGGTCATGGACTGATTCAGAATCCGGTATAACCGCAAGGGCTTGAGCAACTAAAACCTGCAATGCAATGATATTAGTGGCAAAATACATATCATGTCCCTATATTCCTATATGAGATATTACCACTAATAAACTGCTGCTGCAAGAAAAATCTTTAGAACAGGTTTAACCGTCCCGATGTGTTAATGCCTGGCAGGATTCGATCATTTTGCACAATCCTGACTGGATGGTAGTAAGCTTCTCAAGATCGTTACAGCCAAGCGGTTTACCTGCACCGCGGTATATCAGTATGAATCCAATACCCGAACCGAATCGTCCTAAGGGAACTGCCGCCGCCGATATCCTGCTCAGGTCCGAAACGTTCCCCACAAGACCCATCTCGAACATGTCCTTGAGTGAGTTTACCCGGTTGCTCCGGCAGATATTCCTCACCACTTCCGGCGTAAAATAACTCTCCAGGCTGTCCGCATCGATATCGATCGGATGCTCCTGGTCAACAATATGCAGTTCGAATCCTTCCGATTCAAGCAGGAATATCGCAACATTGCAATCGGCCGCATATTCCTTGATCCGCTCGGCAGCGGTATTTAGCAAACCGCCAAGATCATTTTGTCCTAATATGGACTCGTAAAAGTCCACCGTGAAGTTAAGACTGCTGAGCTGCTTGACAAAGTCCCGGTGAGCCGAGACCATATCATTACACAGTATATCTATCTTACGGTCCTGCGTATGCCGTATCTTATTCAGCTTGCTTATCAATCGACGGGTTCTTTTGCTGTCC
>CBDUSK010000181.1:0-3819 GCA_965369915.1 uncultured Phycisphaerae bacterium | reverse complement strand
AACCCAAGAGCAACGAGGATGAGGACGGAACTGCCGAGAGTTCCAAAGAGAAGGGCATTGAGGAGGTTTTTCTGGGTTGCGCCTTCTTTACATCTTACCATGAATATTCCAACGATGGAAAGAATGATGCCTATCCCTGCGACGATCATCGGAGCAAGGACGGCCATAAGCGGGTCCATATTTTTTGCTTCAAGAGCGATAGCCGGAAGTGCCGCCCCGAGAGCGGCGGTTGCAAGGATCGAGCCGCAGTAGCTTTCGTAGAGGTCCGCTCCCATGCCGGCGACGTCACCGACGTTGTCGCCGACGTTGTCAGCGATGGTCGCGGGGTTTCTTGGGTCGTCTTCGGGGATGCCTGCTTCGACCTTTCCGACGAGGTCAGCTCCGACGTCAGCGGCCTTTGTGTAGATACCGCCGCCTACACGTGCGAACAGGGCCTGTGTGGAAGCACCCATACCGAACGTTATCATTGTAGTTGTGATCTCGACGAGTTTATGATGAGTGTCCATGCCGACGGGGACGAGAGTAAGGCCGAGAAAGTTCAGGCCGGATGCCATATTAGAAGCGGTATAGACGAGCTTGTCGAGGACAAGATACCAAATTGTGATATCGAGAAGACCGAAGCCAACGACTACCAGACCCATGACGGCACCGGAGCGGAACGCTACCTGGAGGCCGCGGTTCAGGCTTTCGCTTGCCCCCTGAGCGGTACGGGCCGAGGCGTTGGTGGCGGTTTTCATTCCCAAAAAACCGCAAAGACCGCTGAAGAATCCGCCGGTCAGGAAGGCGACTGGCACGAACGGGTTCTGGACACCGATGTAAGCCAGGGCCGTGAAAATAATAAAAAGAATCATGAAAACGAATGTAACAACACGATACTGCCTGAACAGGTAGGCATACGCACCCTCGCGGACGTGGCGTGCGATCTCGATCATCTTATCGCTGCCCTCCGGAGCGCCCATCATCTTCTTGTAGAAGTAGATCGCAAACAACAGCGCAAGTACGGAGCTAACCGGAGCGATCCACCAGACGAGCGGTATCGCCGAATCAGCAGCAGAGGGTCCTTCAGCAAGTGCGGTCGATGCGAAAGCGAACATCGGGGCCAGGAAAACGAGGGTTTTTGTAAATGTTTTCACAGCGAACTCCTTAACAAAATCATAATATATTATTTGGGCCTGAAATTGACCCGTAGTTTACCCAAAATGCGGGTGTTTTCAAGTGTTTTGCGGGGAAAAAACCATCTTAAAATAATTTTGTTGTCTTATATTTCAGTAATGTGTCTGGTTTGGTATTAATCCGAAGTTTTATGTGTGGTAGTCAGCGTTAATTTTTACATATTCTTTACTGAGGTCGCACCCAAAGCAAAAGTCAGAGTATTTTCCCCGGCCCAGGTCGACAGTGATCGTGTGCCGGGGCCTGGCGATGATCTTAGAAGCCTTTTTAGCGTCGAACTTTACGGGCCTGCCCTGTTTAAAGACACTGATATCGCCTATCCTGCAGGAAAGTTTTTCGGGCTTGAGTTTTACGCCGCATGAGCCTACGGCGCAGATGATCCTGCCCCAGTTGGGGTCGGCGCCACGGACGGCACATTTTACGAGGTCATATCCGGCAACGGCGCGGGCGGCCTTTGCGGCATCGGCTTTCGAGGCGGCCCCGGTTACGACGACGGTGAACATCCGTGTCGCGCCTTCGGCATCGAGTGCCATCTGTTCCGTAAGACCGCAGGCAAGTTCTGCAAGAGCTTTTGCGAATTTTTTGTATCGTGGACATTTACCCGTAACGGGGCGGTTACCGGCGGCGCCTGAAGCGAGGATCACGGCTGTATCGTTCGTGCTTTGATGACCATCGACGGTGAGCTTGTTAAGCGACCCTCCGATGGCATTTTTGAGGGCGTGGCTCAGGAGCGATTTTGTTATTGCGATATCAGTAGTAAAAACGCAGATCGTGGTGGCCATATTCGGGGCGATCATGCCTGCTCCTTTGACAGTACCGGCGATGGTGATGGTTTTGCCGGAGATCGTTATCTTTCGAACGGCCTGTTTTGCCCTGGTGTCGGTGGTCATTATGGCCTTTGCGAAATTCCTTCCCGCTGCGGCAGAGGTGCTGAGTTTATTCTTCGCGGCATCGATACCATCGGTGATCTTTTTCATGGGAAGGGGCTCTCCGATGATTCCGGTGGAAGCGATGAGTACCTGGTTGGGCTGAACGGAAAGTCCCCAGGCGGTGCGGCGACACATTGCGACGGCGTCGTCGAAGCCTTTTGGGCCGGTGCAGGCGTTGGCGTTGCCGGAGTTGACGATAAGGGCGCAAATCTTACTGCTCCCGACATGTGCCCGGCAAACGTCCACCGCGGGCGAGACGACCTTATTGGTTGTAAATACAGCCGCTGCCCTGGCTCCTGCCGGACAGCTTATCAGCCCCAAGTCGAGTTTTCGCGACCTTTTCACGCCGGCTGCGACCCCGGCTGCGAGAAACCCTTTCGGTGCGGTGATGGTTTTATTAGCCATTTTTCTTCCTGTCATAAACTCTTAGTATTAATTGACCGGGGGTCCTTTATAGTATCGGCAGCGTTGTTGAGTTTTCCGCTGATAGCAAGGTCCCTGAAAGGCGAGGAGGGATCGTAGAAAGGCTTTTTCAGGTCAACGGAGTTTACCATCAATCCCGCGCGATTTGGTGTTAGCTGTTTTGCTATTTTACCGTCTGGCTGGATAAAGCAGGACGGGTATGGCGAATATCGGCCGCTGGCGTTGGCCATACTGAGCCGGAAGTAATTCGTAGCGGCGCGGGTCTGGGCGGTCTGCCGCATTATGTAAGTATGGATGCTGGGGCCTTTCTGCCGGGCGTTGTAGAAGGACTGGAAGATGCAGTCGATATTGACTGTTCGCAGTTTGCGGTAAAGTTCCGGAAAGCGCAGGTCGAAGCAGATCAGAAGCGAACACTTGACACCGTTTACGGTAAAGTTAACGAAGCGGTTGCCGGGGGTATAGTTTTTCAGGTCGGTTACTGTGCAGAAGCGTTTGTCGTAACGGTCGACTAATTTGCCGTCCGGACCGATCAGATAGAGACAATTATGGGGTTTGTTCGGCGGGCTCAGCCGGTGAGTGCTTCCGAGTATGACCCAGAGCTTAAGCTGTTCGGCAAGCGCCATTATCTTTTCGGTCTCGCTGCTTAGGAGTTTCCAATCGAAACCGTCGAAAGTATGAAGGTCAACACTGGCGTATCCGGAGAGGGCGCATTCGGAAAAGTGTACAATGTCGGCATTTGCCTTGCGGGCTTTGCGCAAAAAGGAAGCTATCTGCTGAGCGTTTTTCTTTATCGCGGCGCTGACGGCAAACTGACACGTCGCTATTTTCAATTTTCCTTCAGCCATGGGCGACTCCTAAGTCAGTCCGAGGGTTTCATCGAGGCCGAAGATGATGTTCATGTTCTGTATCGCCTGGCCCGAGGCCCCTTTTATGAGATTATCGATGGCCGAGAAGCAAACTACCCTGCCCTTTGCGATGGCCGGGAAGATGTGACAGTAGTTGGAATTGGCGACGTTTTTAACGGCAGGTGGAGCTTTTGTGATCTGGACGAAAGGCTCGGACTTGTAAAAACCGTTATAAAGGTCGTCAAGTTCCTTTTGTGTTATATGGCTGTCAGGTTCGCAATAGACGGTCGAGAGTATCCCGCGGTCGAACGGGCCGACGTGGGGCTGGAAAAGGACTTCGACGGGTTTTCCGGCGACGGCCGAGGCGATCTGTTCGATCTCCGGCATATGCCGATGTGTGCCGACGGCGTACGGCAGGAGGTTTTCGTTCATGTTCGGATAGTGGAAGACGG
>CBDUSK010000180.1:0-3820 GCA_965369915.1 uncultured Phycisphaerae bacterium | reverse complement strand
ACGGAGATAAACAACGGCCCGGGTTTTTTGACGTCGACAACTCTCGGTTCATCAGTGGATGTCGGGCAGATGACCACATCAATGAGGTCTAAATCAGCGATGCGGTCGATAGTAGACTCATCGCAACTGTTTGTAATGAGTATGTTCAGTTGGCCGTTGCCGGAGCCGGAAGCGAACAGTTCCGTTAATGAATCCATCTGTTCGCTCAAAGCATCTACGGTAACTACGGTAACAGACAATGACTTTCCGCCAAGTTGGAACCTGCGTGTATAACCTGCGCCGATGTCGGTCTTATCGTCCTGGGCATAACTTATGATCTTAAAAGGTGGATCTTCGAGCAGTCCGAGAAGCCCGGCAATTCTAAGGTCGTCTTCTGTAAGATTTACCAGGTCATACTCCAGCAAGGACAATGCCTGAAAGATAATTCCGAATTTTATGTTGTCCTGTTCGGTTTCGTCGGCAAGTAAATTGCCGGTATCTATAAGGAGCGTTCTGTCCGGCGGGGTCTGTTCGATGACGGCGGCTCTTTTGTCGAAGCCCCCCAACTGTTCTGTGGTGCATCCGCAGGGCTTTAAAGTGCTGAGTAGGTTGCCGGTTAAAAGCACGGTTAAGGTGTCCTCTTCGGTGTTTTTCTGCGTGTTTGCCTGGTCAGGCTGTTCATTTGAGATTCTGGCCATGCCGGCGGAAAGCCCCCAGAGACTGATAGCCAGAATACAAAACAAACTTGTAAAACGTGTCATGATCTATAATTTCTCAGATTCAATTGAGGATTATTTCTTTTTCTTAGTTTCTCTTTTGTAAAAACCGCTGCATCGGATAGTCAATTCATCACCGCTTTTGAGCTTGATCTTCAACGCATCGGTGAAAGACCGGGCTTTGTTGGTTTTTTGCGGCGGAGTAATCCTTATAGTAAGTTTGACGTTGTTGTCTTTTGGTTCTGTGCCGATGACTTCCATGTACTTCTTGGTTGAAGTGATGGATTCGATCTCGACCTTGGTGTCGTAGTTGCTCATGATCCATACGTCTTTTGTTTCATATTTACCGGGCAGGGCGTTCTGGATGATGAGCCTTGGGCGTGACAATTCAAATGGGGGTTTGGTCGCGAAGGGGATAGTTACCAGGCCGGAATTCGGAAGGGTTACATTTATTTTGATGCTGCCTTTGAGCAGTTTTTTCAGTTTCTCGATGTCAACCTTCGGCTCGAGGACGAACTTAGCACTTTCGACAGCCGGGTCAAATTCTGCGGTTATTATATCTTTGGATGATGTGAAACTTTTAATGGCGAACGGCTTTCCATCCTTGCTGGTGATAGTGATGGGCCCGGCTCCGGCGTTTTCTTTTTTAAGTGAAAGATCCATTTTGCTCGGTTTGGCAGAGATATTCACTTTGACCTGTGCTTTGATCGTCAGCTCGTACTTAGGTTTTTTGCTGTCGTTACTATTTATGTAAAGATGCTTTGTTACCGGCACCTGGCGGGTAGAAGAACGGAAAGTGACTTGGATGGTGCCGGATTCCCCGGGAGCATAAGTTTTCTTTTTTAGCTGGGGCACGGTGCAGCCGCAGGTACTCTTGATACGACTAATTTTCAAAATGTCCGTACCGATATTTTTAAACTTAAACTCACAGCTTTTTTTCTGATTCGGCCCCATAACCCCAAAGTTGTGTACCGGATTCTCAACTTTAATTACAGCATTGCTTTTTTTAGGTCGAGCCTTGGCGGGTTTTTTCACAGGTTTTTGCGTTTCAGTTATAGGCGGCTGTTTCGGCTGTTGGGTAGTTACACCGGTGGTTTTTTGGGTTTCCTGACAGCCTGAGTGCAGGACCAGAAAGGACGTAATTGAAGTTAAAAGCACAATAGTTCGGAATAATTTCATTTTTTTGCCCTCTAAATCAGGTGTCTGAAACAATTTAACCGCTTTTTTGCCGATAGTATAATATAGCAAAAGAATCGAGTTTTCAACAATCTTTTTCGGTGTAATTTAGTTATCACTTTACACTAACATGATTTACGATTAAAATTGCTTATAAGTTCGAAAAAATATTCAGGAGCATGCGATGTCTGATGAACGAGCCGTTGAATTGTCAATAGTGGTGCCGGTATTCAATGAGCAGGGCAGTTTGGAGGGGCTTTATGAGGAAATACTCCAGGCGATATCCGGCAAGTACGATTCCGAGATAATATTTGTCGATGACGGCAGTACAGATAACAGTCTCGATATCCTGACCGGGTTCCAGCAAGACGACGACCGGGTGCGGGTAATCCGTTTCCGCAGCAATTTCGGGCAGACCGCGGCGCTTTCGGCGGGTTTTGAGCATTCCCGGGGCAGAATTATCATTCCGCTTGACGCCGACGGGCAGAACGACCCCGGTGATATCCCAAAGCTGGTGGAGAAGCTGGACGAAGGTTATGATATTGTAAGCGGATGGCGTAAAAAAAGACATGACGGCATTCTCAAAAGAAAGCTGCCCTCTTGGGTAGCGAATTGGCTGATCGCCCGGATCACCGGGGTCAAACTTCATGATTTCGGGTGTACCCTCAAAGCCTATCGCGCAGAATCTCTCAAGGAGATAAACCTTTACGGAGAGATGCACCGATTTATTCCCGTTCTCGGCAGCTGGAGTGGAGAGAAGGTCGCAGAGATGATAGTAAATCACAGGCCGAGGACCACGGGAGCGACCAAGTATGGATTGGGTCGTACGATCAAGGTGGTGCTGGACCTGGTCACGATCAAATTTTTGATGTCGTTTTCCACGAAGCCTATTTATGTTTTCGGAGGTCTCGGGGTACTGAGCGGCATGGGAGCGGTCCTTTCAGGTTTTGTCGTATTGTATCAGAAGTTTCTATCAGCTTCGCATCTGTCCATGAACCGCAATCCGCTGCTGGTTCTGACAGCGATGCTTATAACCGCTTCGATCCAGTTCATCCTGATGGGCCTGCTTGCAGAGCTTCTTGTACGCACGTATCATGAATCACAGGGGCGGAAGATCTACATGATCGAAAAGATACTGGAAAGCAAAAAACAGGAAAACGAAGCCTGATGTTAACAGTTCATCGTTTAGCTGCCAAGTTTAACGAACCAGCCGCCGGAAGCGGAGATCAGTAATGAGCCGGAGACGACACCGCAGCAAAAAGCCAGTCGCAGAAAACGGTAAAACCGGACAATTAGTGTTCATCCTGGTTACCGCGGTACTGGCGGGGATACCTTTTATCTACGGCAAGTATATCGAGTTCGGCATCGACGGGCCTTTTGATTCGGCCCTTAATGTTTATATGGCCAAGTGTATTACGAACGGTCAAAAACTCGGAGTCGAGGTCTTTCCCAGCGCCCGTCCCGCGACACTGCTTGTAAATGTGATCGGTGTGAGTTTATTCGGCTTCAGCGAGGCCGGGCCGAAGTTGATACAGATGCTCATGCAGATCACGGCCTTGTCGCTGATGTTTTATACTCTTCGAAAAGTTTACGGCAATATTGCAGCGGCGGCAGCATTGATACTGGCGTCGTTTTACCTTAGCTGTCCGCCGTTTGCGAAATTCGGCAACGTCAAAGAGCAGTTCATGATTGCCTGCATGATCATATCAGTCTGCGGGGTTATGCTGCGGCATATGGGGAAGTCACGCTGGCCGCTGATAGTCTCGGGCGCAGCGATGATCAATATATATTTCTTCAAACCGACCGGCGCTTCGGTGATAATTGCGATCGGGATTTACCTTGTACTCGGTCCGGTCTTTCGGATTCGCAAATGGCGTGAATTCGGCTCGGACGTATTGATTTTGCTGTGGGGAATGGCGATTGGTTTTGTTCCGCTTGTGATATTTTAT
>CBDUSK010000179.1:0-3907 GCA_965369915.1 uncultured Phycisphaerae bacterium | reverse complement strand
CTACGGTTACTATCTATGACGACTGCGGCAATCCTGTCGCCAACGCTCTGGTAGACGGAACCTTCGGCGGCGATTACAATGAAACCATCTATGGTATTGCCACCGATGCAAACGGCCAGGCCGTACTGACGACATCAGGCTGTATAAAGAAACCGTCGTTTACTTTCACAGTAGATGACGTCACCGGCCCGCTGCCTTATGACAGCAATGATGACCTCGCAACAGGATGCAGCGGCTAAATGTAAACAGATCAGGCCGAAACCTGATCACAAAAAACAACCGGGCGTGGCAGTCGAAAGGCTGCCGCGCCTATCATGACAGAGCGAAAAGGAAGGGATCGATTGCTGTCATTATACCTGAATGCTGCAAGTCTGCAACCGCAATCCTTGTCTGGTAATGACCCTACTTCGCTAAAGCTTCGAAGGGCAGGCCTTTTCGATTGATAATTGTTTATTGATAAATGATAATTGCATTGTTTAGATTGCCGCGGTCTTCGGCCTCGCAATGACAAGGGGGAGTGGATTCAGAATTCAGAAGTCAAATCTTTTTTGTAAAGTTTCGTTTCAGAACTATACCGGAAAATCGCCATATTTTTTCGAATTGGTCAAGCGGGATCGACTGTATGCCTATAGCGGGATCGGCAAAAGTTACAGACGTTTCTGAGACGTCAAGAACAGTAACACAGTGGTCCAGCATGAACGCATCGCGAATTACCGCTAAGGTAAATCCGTCATCTTTTAACTGAGCCACCGAATCGAAATTGCGGTATTGACTTAGCAGCCCTTCGGCGTTGTAGCGGTTATTAAGAGCTTTATTAAGACATTGCGGCAGTGTACCTGTAAGCGGAGACGTATACGAAAGGACGGCTATTTCACCTTCCTGTGCATTCAGACCTAATCTGTTTAAGGCCGTTACAGCCGCGGCTGGACCGCAGGTATATTCTTTAGTCTGCCTGCATATCCCGTTGGAATCGAATCTTGTTTGGAGTTTTGTCAGGTCAGTTTTGATCAAAACCGGTACTAAGAACGGCAGAATGGAACAGCAGGTAACCAGTACGACCATTAATATGCACGTAACGATCTTTTCGATTTTGTAAGGTAAATGCGGCAGGGGGGTCGTAAGGCCGATCGTAATGACCATTGAGATGACTACATATTTTATTCGCCCAGCTGTTAACCAGCTGAATGGCGGAACAAATGCCAATGAACAATTGTATTTGGCCAATAAAATAACTGCGATCAGTGCGAACGGCAGAATATATCCCCAAACCCGAATGGATTTTCGAGAGTATGAAAATACTCTGCCGGCAGCTGCGCCCGAAAGGGCCAACAAAATAACACCAACTATCTCAAACCAGGGATTCATTTGGCTCCTGACCAGTTAATAATATACCGCGGCTGTGAATTATCAAGGGGATCTGTCATGCGGATCATCCAGTGGAGTTTTTCCTTATGATATCGCCCTCTGAAAAAGCATTATACCCGATTTGGGTAAAAAAATCAAGGATTATGTAAAATGAGAAGATGCATCCCGAAATCTCGTCCGGTAATATCGCAGTTTGTTGTAAAACTATATTTAAAATCGAATATATATTTGAGCGGTATTGTTATTATCGGACATTGTCTTTCTTTTAGCAGAGCCTGCAGGCCCGCAATATTGGCATATTTCAAATCACTTCTGAAAAAACTTTTTTTTTCGTCTTTCGCACACATAGCATCTTTTGCTGAGCACCGCATCATATTATCGGCCTTTCTCTTTTGCGATGAGAAATTCGATCTTGTTTTTTGCGTCTGAGTTTTTATTTCTTATATTTTAATAGTATTACGTTTTCATTTAAGATCGAAATTTGATAGAGAGCAACAGTATTTGATTGATATGAAAAAAGGGAAAACCCAACAAAGTATTACCGACAAGGAAATGGTGAGCGTAAACCGTCTTTTTGGTGAATCAATTGTCAGCCAGGGGCTTATCAAGGAAAAAGAATTAGCCCGGGCACTTGAGGAGCAAAACGAGAAGGGCGGTTTACTTGGCGAAGTATTAGCCCGTCTTGAAATTCTCCCCGAGGAGAAGGTTGCCGAAGCCCTGGCTACATATCTCTCAATGGAATACTATTGTTTTGATGACATATCTAAAATAGATAAAAAGATCGCAAGGATGCTGCCTGAAACTATCGCTAAGCGTTTTTGTCTTATAGCAGTAGGGGAGGACGACGACAAAGTTATCGTTGCCATGGCTGACCCGCTTAATGTCATTGAAATAGATACGATCTCTCTGAGGATCAACCGCCAGATAAAAGTAGTGATCGGTTCTGAACGGAAAATATACCAGGCGATAGAAGAAATTTATCACGGATCCGACGTCGAAGAGCAGCACCTTCGCGACCTGGTCGAACTCGAAGTGGAAACAGAAGCCGACATAGATGAAGATTTTGGTGTCGATGAAGACTATAACGAGGAAGCTGCTGCCCAGGCGCCTGTTATACGTTTTGTCGATTTATTGCTCAGTCATGCCGTCAAAAGCAGGGCAAGTGATATCCATATCGAACCTCAGGAACAGTCCATGATAATTCGTATGAGGGTTGACGGCGTCCTCCATGAAATGGTCCCTCCCCCCAGATCAATGCAGGCAGCGGTCATTACAAGAATTAAGATATTATCCGAGATGGATATTGCCGAACGCAGATTGCCACAGGATGGCCGCTTCAAGATCAAGACTTCCGGAAAAAGCATTGATATACGTGTGTCAGTAATTCCAATAATTTATGGCGAAAAAGCTGTACTGCGTATCTTAGACCCTACAGCAGTGGATTTAGACCTGAACAAGCTTGGATTTGAAGAAGAACTCCTTGAAGAGTTTAAAAATATTCTGTCACAACCTAATGGTATCATTGTTGTCACCGGGCCTACAGGCAGCGGCAAAAGCACCACCTTATACTCTGTGTTGAATTATCTCAGGGATCCTACCAAAAATATTACAACGGTTGAAAATCCTGTCGAGTACCGCCTTTCCGGTATTAACCAGATCCAGATCAAACCTGAGATAGATCTCGACTTTGCAAAATCACTTAGAGCAATATTAAGACAGGACCCTGATATAATCCTCATCGGTGAGATCCGCGACAAAGAAACGGTCGAGATAGCAATAAAGGCTTCTTTAACGGGACATCTGGTCTTAAGTACATTTCATACTAATGACGCACCCAGTGCGATAAGCAGAATGATCTATATGGGTATAGAGCCTTATTTGCTGGCTTCGACACTTAACCTGATTATCGCTCAGCGACTTGTAAGAAGGATTTGTGAGCACTGTAAAGAACCCATAAAGATCAGTGAAAAATTTGTTTCTCGCCTGGGCATTGACAAGGAAAAGATCCAAGGTGCCGTCTTCTATCACGGTAAAGGTTGTAAGGCGTGCGGCGGAACAGGTTATCTTGGGAGATTGCCCATATTTGAGTTTTTGGTTATCGATACTGAGATCAGGGAAAAACTTTTCGAAGGAGCCAACGAATCTCAAGTTAAAAATATAATGGAAAAAAAAGGTTATGGAGGATTGCTTGAAAGCGGTGTAAGCAAAATCCTTCAGGGACTGACAACTCCTGAAGAGGTCCTGAATGTGACGTGTATGGAAAATACTAAAGAATAATAAATGAGGTTTAAATCGTGCAAGAACAAATGAAAAATTACAAATATGTTGCTCGGAATTCAAAAAGTGAACGAAAAGAAGGTTCGAAGCAGGCATCTTCTCAGAATGAGGTACTCAACTGGCTTCGTGATCAGGGACTTACACCTGTGTCAGTCGATGAAGTTCACGCCGAGGATAAAAAAACAAAACGGGTAATCGTTGCCCAACGGATCAAATCATCAGAGTTGGCGGCACTTTGCTGGCAGTTGACAACAATGGTAGAGGG
>CBDUSK010000178.1:0-3956 GCA_965369915.1 uncultured Phycisphaerae bacterium | reverse complement strand
GAGGACTGAAGATAAATGTTAACACCGGTTGGAACGAAATGGCTGACGGAAAACTATTCTTTTGACAAAATCATTCTGGCAGGAGATATCGGGGGGACCAACGCCAACATCGGCCTTGTCGGTAAGAGCGGCAAAGATTTTACGATCATTATGGAATGCGTTTTCAATACGCCTGACATCGTAGAATTTCCGGAATGTTTGAAGGCCGCACTGAATGAAGCACAGAAAAAGATCCCGGAGCTTTCTCCGGAGCTTTGCTGTATAAGCGGGGCAGGCCCTGTTAAAGACAACCGGTGCAAACTTTCGAATATTCAGTGCGAGGTAAACGGGCAGGAAATTGAAAAGGCCCTTGGTATAAAAACACTTGTAATAAACGACTTTTCGGCGATAAGCTACGGCCTGCCGCTTATGGATGTCAATAACCCACAGCAGATCACTGTTTTGCGCCATCTTGACGGTTCGGTTTCCGCCCAGCGGGGCCATGTAATGGCTGTCGCCGGTGCAGGAACCGGAATGGGTGTCGGATTTCTTATCGCCAAGGACGGAAAATATACCGCTTATCCGTCGGAGGGGGGACATATTTCATTCGCATCTTTTGATGAAGAGACCCGGCAGTTTTATGAGTTTATGGTCAGCCGGGTAGGTGAGTTAACCGAAGCCGAACTTTTTGTCTGCGGCGGGGGTATTGCCAGCGCCTTTGATTTTTTCAAAGAGATAAAAAAAGTTCCGCTGGAAGGGGTTCTGGCTGAGATCGACAAACTCGACGATACGGAAAAACCGGTTGCGATCTCCCGGCATGCCGGAGACAATCCTGTTTGCGGAGATATTTTCAGGTTGTTTGTAAAGATGTACGGCAGATTTGCCGGGGACGTGGCATCGCTTTTAATTCCGACTATGGGGATGTACCTGGGCGGGGGGATAGTAACCAAAAATGAAAAATACTTTATAGAAGACGATCTGTTCATGCGTTATTTCGAAAATTGTTATCACCCGAATATTCAAAAGGTCCTTAAGACCATACCTGTATATATCATAAAGGATTATTCAATTTCCCTTTACGGGGCGGCAAATGCCGGGTGCTGCCTGATGGTATGAACTCGAAAGATCAATTATGCCGCCTTTAAAACATACATATCTCCAGGAGTAAATGTGATAAAAAAGTTTATTGAAGAAGCAAAAAAAGGCAATCCTGTTTTTATTACGGATGCCAGAAACAGCTTTTGCGAATTGCCGGCCGAAGAGCGACAGACTTTGAGTTGTGTTTTAACTCTTGTAGATCAGAGCGAGCGTCTTTTCGATCTGTATATACCTGTCCCGGATAAGTTGGATGCCGAGCAGTTAGACCTTGTTAAGTCCTATATCCGGGCGGAAGTTTATAATATCCTCTCGGCCCTGGGCGGTTTGAATATGACCGTTTATATAGACCATGAAAATAAAGAGACGGTCAAACTTGCTGAAGGTCTGAGTGAAACGTTTGGTATTGACAAAGACCGGTCCAAAAGAAAAGGCTACGGATGCTGCGTGAATGTGATCGACAGGATGTTACAGGCGATCTGCGGTAAGGATACTAAATTCGAATTTATCGTCAAAGATATCTCCCAAAGACAGGATATAACAAAAGCCCCTGCAGGACCGGCGCACGATAGTGATATTTTTACAAAGGCCGCGCAGAACCTTGAGGCCAGATCCATTTGCGGAATGGATATCGGGGGAACTGATATTAAAGCAGCCATGGTTGTAAACGGCAATATCTGCTGTTTGAAAGAGTATGACTGGTTTCCTGAAAGTTTTAAATCAGCGGAACAGCTTATCGACCCGATCTGTATGTTAGTAAGATTAGTCAGGGCCCAGGCTTGTCTTAATGCAAACGAGAAAATATCCACGGAGGACCAAACCTGCCTGCAGCAGCAACTGGCAAAAGCGATGCATAAAGATGCCTCATACGAGGAAATAGAACAGGCTGTAATTGAAACGGAAAAAGCACTTAAAGGTAAACTCATCGAGATCGATGCCATTGGTTTGTCTTTTCCCGATGTAGTGGTTAAGGATAAGATAGTCGGAGGCGAGGCTACCAAAACCCGGGGAATGAGAGAAAATCCGAAGATCGATTACGAGAAAGAATTTTTCAAGATAACCGAACTGGACAAGCAATTGCTGAAGATCTGCAGAAAAGGCGGAGTCGTTAAAAACATAAACGACGGACCCATGGCGGCGTTTACCGCAGCGGTCGAGACAGCGGCTTCGGATACGGCTGAGACGGTTAAGGACGGGGTCTTTGCCCATACGTTGGGGACAGAACTGGGCACAGGCTGGGTTGACGGCGCCGGTTGCATCCCGGAAATACCGCTGGAATGCTATAACTTTATTATCGACCTGGGGGATTTTGTCGCAAAGGCTCATCCTGCAGATGACGCCAGGAGTATTAACAATGTAAATACTAACCTTGCAGGAACTTTGCAGAAATACGCAAGTCAAAGCGGAGTGTCCAGGCTTGGCTTAAAGTATTTCAAGGACAAAAGGCCGGACCTGTACCAGGAAATATTTGACAAGGGATTTGTGGAACAAAGAGGCGATATGCTGGTTGTTCCTACCAAACCTAAAGATATGAGAAAGGCTTTACTGGAACATATGATGTCCCTGCCGGAGCGGGAAAATGATGAATTAACAAAAGAGATATTCAGGCAGGTAGGCGTCTTTCTGGCGATAACATGGTTTGAAACCCAGAGGATCCTTGGGCCGGGTACAAAGGCGAGGATCCTGTTCGGCAGATTAGTCAAAAGAAACATTTGTTTTGAACTGATCAAAGAAGGCGCATCGAGCAGGCTGGCGGATCTGCAGATGGAAGTTGCCGATGCCTCGATCGCCAATACATCCCTGATGAAGCAGTTAGAGGCTCACCCCGAGTTTACGGTTGCGCAGTTTGCCCAGGCGGTAGGGGCGGTTTATTATGGAAACATGGGATTGCTCACAAAGTAAAGTTATGAAGGAAGATAATGGATAGTATATTTTCTGATCGAATCACTGATGTTCCGCGTTCATTCATTCGTGAAATACTAAAAGTTACTCTCGATCCTACAGTCATTTCATTTGCCGGTGGGCTGCCGAACAGAGAGCTTTTTCCTGTCGAAGAACTTAAAGATGCAACAGCCAAGGTATTCGATGTTAATGTCCTGGATACATTTCAATACAGTAGTTCAGAAGGTTATCTGGAACTTAGGGAATATATTTCTCAACGATATCGTAAAAAGCAAAACCTTGATATTCCTGTTGATAACATTTTGATTACCAGTGGTTCTCAGCAGGGGTTAGACCTTTTAGGGAAAACTCTGCTTAATGATGGTGATGAGATAATCATAGAAGAGCCGGGGTACTTAGGAGCGATACAGGCCTTTTCAATTTATAAGCCAACTTTCCTGCCCATTTCAGTGTCTGAAGAGGGGATGGATTCACAGAAACTACAACGAATTATAGCATCACAGAGCCCCAAGTTAATGTATACTGTCCCAAATTTTCAAAATCCGTCCGGCATCTCTTATACGGAGGAAAACAGGCGTTTGATTTCAGATATTCTTCGGGGAACGAGCACGCTGCTGATTGAAGATGACCCTTATGTTGATTTACGATTTACGGGTAAAAGAAAATCATCCTTTCATACACTGTTGCCAGGCAGTGCGATTCTCTTAGGATCCTTTTCAAAAATCATTGTACCGGGATTTCGGTTAGGGTGGCTTGCTGCTCCAACACATATCATGAAGAAACTTATTGTTGCAAAACAGGCCACAGATCTTCACACAACTCATTTCACCCAGAGCATTATCTTTCAGTATCTAAAGAATAATGATGTCGATGAACATATCAGCAGGATTATAGATGCTTATGGAAGACAATGTCAAGCCATGTTAAACAGCATCCAAAAATATTTTCCTAAAAGTGTAAACTATACCAAGCCTGAGGGT
>CBDUSK010000177.1:0-3967 GCA_965369915.1 uncultured Phycisphaerae bacterium | reverse complement strand
TTGACTTTCATGGTTTTTGCTCCTTTTAGAAAAAAGTTACAAGTTCTGATACCAATTATAATGGAAAAAGGTAATTCAACAAGAAAAATGTGCTGAAATAGGATATAATTTAATTGTTGAATTCTCAGACAGGGGGAAAACGGCGAGCTTATGGCTTGTAAATCTATTGTTGACAGGATGTTACGATTAATCTGCAAAGCGATAATATTTGATCTGGACGGAACTTTGATCAATACTCCGGCGGTCCTTTGTCATGTGATGAATTTTGCGTTTAAGGCAGTTTGTCAGGGTGGGGACCTCGCAATCGAGTTGAGTTTATGGCCTCGGGAGCGGATATATTGATATGAGCCGAGAGAAATATTGGATTTGATATCTTGACATTGGTCATTATGGGCTATATATTTGGTGTAAGAAGAGTTACCGGAATCACAGGATTTTCAACTGTCAGATCAATTAAATTGGTAGGAATGCTGGAATAATAAATGGCTAAAGTTCGACTTCCTGACGGCAGCATATTAGAGGCTCCTGACGGGACAACTGTAAAAGAGTTTGCGGAACAGATCGGGGCGGGCCTTGCAAGGGCGGCAATATGCGGTAATGTAGACGGGGCGGAGGCAGAGCTTTCAACTCCAATCAGCGGTGAAGTGTCGCTGACAATCACGACGGATAAAGACGACAGGGGGCTTGAAATAATCCGTCACAGTTGCGCTCATATTATGGCCGAAGCGATCTGCAGTATCTGGTCCGAAGCAAAGCTTGTATACGGTCCGACAGTTCGGGATGGATTTTATTATGACATCGATCTGGATGAAGCGATTCGGCCCGAGGATTTCGAGCGAATAGAAAAAAAGATGGCCCAGATCATCAAGGCTGATAAGCCGTTTAAACGAATCGAACTGAACAGAGAAGTCGCTGTTAAACGGGTGGGAGGAGATAAGTATAAGACGGATAACATCGAGCGTGCTGATGGAGATGTCATCAGTTTTTATTCTCATGGAGGTAGTTTCGAGGACCTTTGCCGTGGGCCTCACGTGCCGAGTACGGGCAAGATCGGCAGCTTTAAGGTAATGAGCGTGGCGGGGGCATACTGGCACGGCGATGCAAGCGAGAAGATGCTTCAGCGTGTTTACGGGACGGCGTGGCGGAATAAAAAGGAACTTGCCGATTATCTTCACCGACTCGAAGAAGCCAGGAAACGAGACCACCGGTTATTAGGTAAACAGCTCGATCTGTTCAGCTTTCATAACGAAGGTCCTGGCTTTGCTTTTCTTCACCCGCGGGGGATGGTGATATGGAACTCGATAATAGATTTCTGGCGAAGCGTTCATGCAAGGTACGGTTACGTCGAGATCCAAACGCCGATCATTCTGAACGAGGAGTTATGGCACCGCAGCGGTCACTGGGACAACTATAAAGAGAACATGTATTTTACGAACGTTGACGGTTTAAACTATGCGATAAAGCCGATGAACTGTCCTGGCGGGCTTTTAGTTTATAAGTCGCGGAAGCATTCATACCGCGAGTTTCCGATGCGGATAGCAGAGCTTGGATTAGTTCACCGATATGAGCCGAGCGGGCAGATGCACGGTCTGATACGTGTAAGACAGTTCACTCAGGACGACGCTCATATATTCTGTATGCCGGAGCAAATAGAAGACGAAGTAGTTGGAGTCATCGAATTAGTCCGGGACCTTTATGAGGCGTTCGGGTTTACCGATTACCATATTGAGCTTTCGACCAAGCCGGAAAAACATATAGGATCGGATGAAATGTGGATAGCGGCAACAAGTTCTTTGAAGGGGGCACTTGAGAGGAAAAAAATAGATTACAAGCTCAATGAGGGTGACGGGGCGTTTTACGGACCTAAAATTGATTTTCATATAGAAGATTGCTTGAAGCGGTCGTGGCAGTTAGGTACAATTCAACTGGATTTTTCGATGCCCGAACGTTTTGGTCTGGTGTATACCGCCCGCGACAATACTGAAAAGACGCCGGTAATGATCCACCGGGCGATCCTGGGTTCGCTTGAGCGTTTTATGGGTATCCTGATCGAGCATTACGGCGGGTGGATGCCTTTGTGGCTTAGTCCGGAACAGATGCGGATCTTGCCGATCAGTGAAAAAAGCAATGATTATGTTGTCTGGCTGGAGAAAGAATTAACCGAGGCCGGGTTCAGGTGCGGCAGTGATATGTCGGACGAAAAGATCGGGGCCAAGATAGCCCGCGGGCACAGCGAAAAAATCCCGTATATGCTCGTAGTCGGTCCGAAGGAATCGGAGGCCAGGGAGGTGAGTCTTAGAATACATACGAACGAAGGCGATAAGAAAAAAGTGGTTAAAGTCGACGATCTGAAAAGTATCGTCACCAAGAAGATCGAAAACAAAGATCTTAACTGGATGTTTTGAGCGCCGGTGGATCGGTTTCCTTCGGCGGAACCGGAGGGCAGAACAATCAAATTTTCGAGAAAGGTAAGGTGATAGACAATCGGTAAACAAAATTTCAGGATAAATGACAGGATCAGAGTCAGTCCGATTCGTCTGATAGATGAATCCAACAACCAGGTGGGTATAGTAGTGACCTATGAGGCGATCGGCATGGCCAGAGAAGCAGGGCTGGACCTTGTTGAAGTATCTCCAAACGCGGAACCGCCGGTGTGCCGGATAATGAATTATGGTAAATGGCTTTATGAGCAAAAACGGAAGGTCAAGCAAGCTCATAAAAGGCAGCATACGGTAGTATTGAAGGAGATCCGGCTTCGTCCCAAAATCGACGATCATGACCGCCAGATCAAGATCAACCATGCGTTGAAGTTTCTTGAGAAGGGCTATAAGGTGCAATTCACGATGCTGTTTCGCGGGCGTGAGATGACACATGTCGATCATGGATATGCGATCATGGAAGAAATTCTTGAGATATTTCAAGAGAACGCTAAGATCGAGCGTCCAGCCAAGATGGCCGGCAGACGTATGACCATGGTGATAACACCGTTGAAATAAGGAGTGAGGAATAATATTTCAGTTTGGGGGTAACAAAATCTTTTGGCAGAGGTGCGGGCTCCGGATATTTGAACTTATAAGTACAGCTTTTAGCGGTAGTTATCTCAAGATTAGAAGCTCGAGTTTTTTGTAAATTGAGTTTTGGGGGTTACTGCGGTCAATGTCGAATTTGGCAAAAAACATGAATTTTGCAGTTGACGTTCGAAATTAGTTTCAGTATCATGCTGAATTCTTAAAAATATCGGAGAGTTTATATCGTCAAGTTGGTCTAAGGAATCAGTCAGATGACAAAACAGAAGACCCATAAAGGGCTTAGCAAAAGAATTAAATTAACGGGCAGCGGCAAAGTAAGGCGTAAAAAAAGCTGCGGCAGTCATCTTATGAGCACGAAGAATGCGAAGCGCCGAAGGCGTATCGGTAGTTCATCAATAGTTGTAGGTAAGGTAGCCAAAACAATCCGGGCCTTACTGGGTAAGTAAAACGAACGATATCCGCTTGCTTCTCGGCTTCGATCAGCTGCCGCAGCAAGTGCATAAGTCAAATCAACGAAAGGAAAGCTGATATGCCAAGAGAACGAAAAGGTTCAGCAAGACACCAGGCCAAGAAAAGGATCCTCAAAGCAGTAAAAGGTTACCGAGGTCCGGCAGGCCATCAAATCCGTTTAGCGAAAGAAGCGCAGGTGCGTGCATTAGTAAATGCACGGATCGGGCGGAAGTTGAAAAAACGGGATTTTCGGGGTCTTTGGATAATCCGGTTGAGTGCGGCCTGCCGAGGACGCGGCATCAGATACAGCCAGTTCATCAACGGTTGTAAAAAGTCGGATGTTCAGCTTAACCGCAAGATGCTGAGCGAAATCGCTATTGCCGACCCAGCCGGATTTGACGCTATCGTTGAAAAGGCAAAAGCGGCACTTTAAAGGCATTTTAATTGCTATCGGGGGGTGTGGCGGTGTTTAGATGCTTGAGAAATTC
>CBDUSK010000176.1:0-4027 GCA_965369915.1 uncultured Phycisphaerae bacterium | reverse complement strand
CGGTCCAGTCCTTGATCTTCAGCATATTTACCCTGACGATCGGCCCGTGCTCATCGCGGCCCACTTCAAATTCTGCATTCGGAACCAGGTCCAGGTTTCCGCGCGGATCGAAACCCCGGGACGACTCCTTGAACGGCCGCCAGTCGCCAAGCGCAGGATTGCCCACACTCTCGCCGCGCAGATGTTCGGTCGCGTTACAGCCCATGACAAAAGAAAGGGAAACAGCCGCCATCAGCCATGTACGCTTCTTCCATGATTTCAACTTCATAATAAAATGTATACTCATTGTTAAGACCTTTCCTAATACAAAAAATCGAACTTATTTCATTTCACCTTTCATGATTATCCCCTGAACGTAGTTTCCTTTTTTATTTTATCGTATTCGTTCCATGCGGCTTTGAATTTCTGGTAACCTTGGCGCGTCTCGAATACCTGGCTGTCATCCCAGAGAATACGCCAGTCGCCGTCAGCCTCTGGCCACAGGAACACCTGCCCCCGGATCAAATGGTTGTTAGCGTCGATACCCGGATTGGCTTCAGTACCGTCACCTGAGATTCGGAGAAGCTGTTCCGGCGTCAATAAATCTTCTGTTGCCGCTTTTAAATTTTCTACGATCCAGTCCGAACGTGTCGCCATGGCGACGAATCCGCCGCTCTTATTTTCTCGCTGCACAGCCCAGCTAAGCGCAACCCTCGGAGAAGCAACGCCAAGTTCGGCGGCGATTGACTGGATAACCGGATCCATAAGGTCGGCCCGGTGTTCCTTAAATGTATCACGCCCGGGACGGTTCGGCGAACCAAGCGACATATAGCCAGTGCAAACGATACCTTCTGATTCCATATATTGGCGAAGTTCAGTCTGCTGCATCAGCGGATGCATTTCAATCTGATTGCAAACGGGCCTATCGCCAGCGGGTACGTCACGAAGCAGAAGTTTAAGGCATGCCTCGGTATGATTTGAAGTGCCGATGTCGACGATCTTGCCGGCTTTTTTGAGCTTAACGATCTGGGCCCAGGTCTCCATAAACTCTTCATGAATATAAGGAACAGCATCCGGATTATGGTGGTCACTCGCGCAGCCCGGCGTATGCACATTCGGCCATGGCCAGTGATTCAGATACATATCGATCTTATCGACGCCAAGAGCTTTAAGCGTGCTATCAAGTGCCGGTGCGACATCCGTTGGAGACATGTGACCATTCCATAGCTTGCCCGTAATGAACAGATCATCTGCTGAAGAGATATAACCTTCCTTAACAGCCTCACGAATCGCCTCGCCTACGACATCTTCGTTTTCATATGCTCTGGCCGTATCAATATGCCGCCACCCAAGTCGAATCGCTTCAACGGTCGCATCTTTCATATAATCCTGTGCCCAGTCGGAATGGAAAGTTCCAAATGCCGCAACAGGCATGATTTTCCCGCTTGACAATTTTACTTTATAAACCGATGCGGGGTCAATCGCTTCAACGGTTTTGTCAAAACATACTTGCTCAATAACTTGATTCTTTTTCATTTGTTTTCCTGATATTATATTTATTTTTGTTACCAACTAATTAATCCAGATCGATCATGACTTTCATAATCTTGTCGCCTTCATCTTTAATAAACTGATAGGCCGCGAGATAATCTTCAAAGGAAAAGTGTTTTGAATCAAGCGGCGCAGTTTTTAATTCACCGGACGCGATCCACTCAACAGCCTGATCCCAATCCTCATGTCGATACATCATGGAACCCTTCATCGTCAATTCATGTTCGCAGACCACCGACATATCAACTTTCGGCAGCTCGCCGTAAACTCCGACGATCAGCACTGTCCCGCCTTTGCCAACTCCTGACACCAGCGATGACAGGCTTGACTCAACACCTGCCACCTCAACGCCTACTTCAAACCCGTCAGCACCAAATTCTTTCTCAACCGCATCAGCCAGTGACTTATTTTTAACATTACAAACCGCATCAATACCGACCTGTTTCGCAATATCCAGGCGATAATCACTTATGTCCGTGATCAATACTTTTTTTGCTCCGCGGCATTTACAAGCCTGTGCAACAAAATTGCCGATAGTCCCTGCACCGGACACAACAACATTTTTGCCGGTTAAGTCGCCTATTTGTCCGGTCGAATGTGCGGCTACCGCTACCGGCTCGACAAAAGCGCCTTGTTCCGGCAGAAAATCGTCGGGGAGCTTAACGATCTTGTCAGCTTCGGTTACAAAAAGGTCCTGTGCGCATCCAGGAGCCTGAAACCCCCGAACTTTCAATACTTCGCAGGCATTATATTGCCCTCTTCGACACGGCCGGCATGTACCGCAAACTTCCTGCGGGGTTGCTGTAACTTTATCGCCGACACTGACGTTATCAACATCTTCACCAACAGATTCTACAACTCCCGCGAATTCATGCCCCTGGATCAGGGGATAGCTTACAAATGGATGTTTACCATGAAAGACGTGAATGTCAGAGCCGCATACTCCGATCCGCTGAACGCGAATCTGCACCTGACCAGCTGCCGGGGCAGGTGCTTGGACCTGGCCGAATTCAATTATTCCAGGCTTTGACATTAGTGCTTGTCTCATATCAAATTTCTTTCTAAGACAAAAATTCCAGTTTATGGCACCTTTTCTTAGCACTAATTTGTACTAACGTCCCTGCCCCAATCTTCGTGCAGTTTTGTAAGTCGTTCGACAAGATTTACTCTCTTGCTTCATATATATTTTTCATTTGCCATGCGTCGAGCGACTTTAGCGTGGCATCGCTGCCTTGTGAGCGAAGGGAAACCCCAATGCTGTCCTTGCGCCCCGGGTAGACGCGCATTGCCACGCACTGTATGCCGTTGACGAATACTTCGACGACACTTTTGTCGACAAATACACGAAGTTTCAACGGTTCGCCCTTGCCGAGTAAAACCGGGGCGGTCTCGGGCGGACGCGACCGTACGTCGCCCAGGATAGACGAGTAGGATGAATCAATGGAGATCAAACTATCGTATCGTTTGCCCCTCCCTCCATATTCACGATGTCTATACCCGCGCTCCTGGAAGAATAATATCCTAGTACGCTCCTGCCCATCGGGGGATCGCAAAACGTTCATTTCTACCATGGGTGCTCCTTTCGGATCGATCTCGGCAATGAGTTCCATGGCGTTGCCCCGGACATTTTCCAGCACCACCTCCTGATTGGCCGGTAGATTCTGCTCGCCAACTTTCCTGTGGTCGTAACGCAGTGAATCAATATCCCCGGCGGGTTCGATCATCAGTTGGTTTAATTCATCCTTTGTATCGAGGGTTAAACGCCTGGGCAAGGTCATGATCTGGTTCCAACCCCGGGTAGGTTTTCCCGGATTCATATTGAAGATCGCGATAACTCCGCCCTTGCCGTCAGGACATGCAGATGGAGCGTGAACTCCTGCAGGGCCGTAGGGTCCGAAATTAAAGTCGCCGCCGTCGGTTACAACAAATTTGTCCCGCCTGGTGTCATAATCACCAAGGAGATATTTGCCGCCGCTCATGTGACTAAAGTGCAGCAGGATGTGCTTGTCGCCGATCGGCCAGAAATAGGGACAGGCCCCGTCATCGCCAATCAGCGAGTAACGGTCATTTTCAACGAACGGGTGCAGATATTCCCATTTCGCCAGATCTTTCGAGCGGAACAGAAAATTAGCCCGAACATTCTTGCCGCCGGGTCCATGCGGCAAAGTACCGCCCGAAAGCGAATAATACATGTTGCCTTTCTTCCAGATGCAGGGGTCGAAGACATTGTAAGGCAATCTTGAACCGTCCGAACTCTTACTGGGAATAACGGCTTTACCGGTTACCTTCTCCCAATTGAGCAGCAGCGGATCGTCGGAAACCGCCACCATGTTTCCCACCCGAGTCCCATGATACATGGCTATGACGCGATCTTTCTCGACAAGCGCCGAACCGGAATAACACGCACGCTCCGGATTCGGATAGATCGCATAAGGAAGGTCTCGCCAATGGACCAGATCGTCGCTTACGGCATGTCCCCAGTGCTGGCGACGGTCTT
>CBDUSK010000175.1:0-4061 GCA_965369915.1 uncultured Phycisphaerae bacterium | reverse complement strand
AACCCACACCGCCGGCCAGGATAATTATCACCAGCACTATCTGTATGAATATCTTGCTGGTTTTTTTACCTCGTTTAACCATCTGTTACCCCCGGATCAGAAGTAGTTCCAAGTTCGTTATCAGCATTGTGCCGCTGGGCCGATCGGCTTTCGGCCCAATCTCCGCCTAATGCAAGGAACAGGTCTATGCGGGCATTGAACAGTTGCGAAGCCGTCTCAACGACAAGATTCTCCGCGATCCTTCTTCGCCGTTCGGTGTCAAGTACGATCAGTATCCCCTCGAGGCCTCTTAAGTATCGCTGCCTTGCGAGCCTTTCTGCGCTTAGTGATTCGGCAAGGCGAACCTTCAGTATCCTGTATCTTTCCGAAAGCTTTTGATGTTTTACTAACGCATCTTCGACCTCACGAAGCGCAACTAAGACCGTATCGGCATAATTGGCCACCGCCTGTTTTACCGATGCCCTGGAAAAGTCCACTTGTGCCCTGAGCTGGCCCCCCTTCCATATCGGGGCAGAAAGACCTATGATAAATGAATACACATCGGCACCGGTACGAGTAAAACTGGAAAACTCCGAAGACCTGTATCCGCCGGTAGCCGTTAAATTAAAACTCGGATAAAGAGCCGCAATGCTTATGCCAACCTGTTCGGTCGCACTGGCTAACTGCATCTCCGAAGCTCGAACATCCGGACGCCTGTCAAGCAGCCCCGCCGGCAAACCCGCAGGAATATCTCCGAGCTCCGGAAGCTGAGGCAGCGTCTCGGGCAAAAGCTCCGATGCAGCGGGCCGACGACCAAGTAGAACGTCGAGGCTGTGCGCCGCAAGAATAAGCGACTGGGCAAGCTGGGGCTCAAGCGATTGCGACGCCGCAAGATTCTCCTTTGTAAGATGAACGTCCAGCGGACCGATCAAGCCCGCGTTATACCGCCTTTCAACGATCTTAAATGCAGTTTTCCAGTTCTTCGTATTCGCCTTTGCAATGTTCAAAAGTCTTTGGTACTTTGAGATCTGAACTCGTGCCTTTACAACCTGTGATACTATTGCATGAGTCAGCGCTTCATGCGTAGCACCTGCTGACAGGAAATCGGCCATCGCCGCCTGTTCTGCGCGTTTCAGCCCACCGAAAAGATCGACAATGTAACTTACAGAAGCGTCCCCTGAATAACTCGTAATATAAGAACCAAATCGCTGGCCTCCGATAAACTCAAAAGACGATTTTGTTCTTGTCCTATTGCCGGACACAGAAACATCCGGCAGCCTCGTACCGTGAGTCCTATCAAGCAACGCCTTGGATTTAAGAACATTTGCAGCCGCCGCTTTCAAACTGTTGTTATTTTCCAACGCCTCTCTTACAAGTTCGGAGGTCAAAGGATCGCCAAAATGGGTCCACCACGGATCGATTCTGTCAGTTACCAGCCGCTGATCCGCAGCGTTAACAAAAGTATCAGCTTCATCAGCAGCGGTTACCGGCCTTGCATAGTCCGGCCCGACAGTGCAGCTTCCCAGAAGCACCACCGAAAAAAGCATAAACAAAATGTATACCTTCTTAAACATCGCTTACCCCTGCCTTGTCAGCGATCCCGCGTATCGCGATAGCGGTAAACTCTACGATATGATCGACAAGAGCTTCAAGGGCGGGGTGTTCACATTCGCCGCTTTCAAGCTTTGCCAGCATTCCGGTAACATGAACTGTATGCAGAAGCTGTGCGATCAAAGAATGAATACAAAGCAATATCCGGGATCTTTCGACACCGGGACATACCTTCATCAGGGCCTCCATCAGAACACCCATAACCGGTTGTATAACCTCTTCGAAAAACATCGCTGTTGGAAGATGAGGATCCAGCATCTCACGCAGCATAAGCTTCATAAGCTGTCCACCGCTTTCCTCGTCGACAAGCGGATTAAGGAACGCCCACGAGAAAGCTCGCAAAAGATCCTCCAGCGTCGTACCAGGCCTGGACATAACTTCCCTGATACTGTTAATACGGATCTGGCGAAGAGTCACCATCCGACTTTTCATTATCTCAAGATAAAGGTTGTCCTTGCCGCCAAAGTGATAATTGATCGCAGCAACATTACAATTGGCAAGGCTTGTGATATCTCTTACCGGCACACTATCAAAACCGTGCTCGGCAAAAAGTTTTTCTGCCGCATCAAACAGCCTCTGGCGGGCATTATCGCCATTTTTCACTTTGTTGTTCTTATCCTTATTCATGATATGTCCTTATATCGGAATAAAAAAAGCAGGTTATAACTGAAAATAAAACAAATACTTCAAACATTAGTATAAAACATTTGTTTGATTTTGTCAAGCGGAATTGTTAAAAAGCGAATTATTTCCACAACTACTTGTTGCTACAGAGTTTATGTGTATTTATCATACATGGTTCGCTGCGGATTTATTAAGCAAAATTTTGATATCTCGTCAGATTATCTCCTTTTTGCTTGATTATAAGTGCCGATCGTGTGTATCCTGACAAATGAAAAAATGCTGTTAAAGTATGTTTTTTACTATGAAGATCGATCTTCATTATGGAAAAGGGATTATCTGCTTAGAGATTCCGCGTGGGAATATCGCTAATTTCATTCGGCCGGGGAACTATGAGACAAAAACGGACAATAAATCCGTTATTGAACGTGCCCTGCGGAAAGATGTAACCGCTGAACTTTCGACCCTGGCCGATGGCAAACGTATCTGTGTACTGGTTGCAGATGGGACGCGGGAGATGCCCACGGCTGAAATCCTGCCGGCCCTGCTGAAGAGGCTTAGAGGGGCCCTGTCGGTGCAATTTCTGGTCTGTACGGGGACCCATAACGCTCAGACACCGGAAAACGCATTGGTCGCCAAAGGGATCAAAGCTGCCTGTAAATCGGCTGGGCCGGGGCAATTTGAAATTCATATTCACAACTGCCAGGAAGATGAACTGGTTAATGCCGGGACAACTTCGCTGGGGACGGAAATCAAATTTAACGCCCTGGCAAAAGATGCGGACATTTTCGTGGTGCTTTCTGACATAAAAAGTCACTATTTTGCGGGATATTCCAATCCGGTCAAGAACTTTGTGCCTGGGATATGCGGTTTTTTGACGGCTGAGAAGAACCACGGCCTGGCACTGGATGAAAGATCGACGTTCGGTATTCATCCCTGGCATTGGGACGAAAAAAGGCAGGGTAATCCACTGGCCTGCGATCAGGTCGAGGGGATGAAGCTTATAACGAGCAATCGCAAGGTTTATGCGATCGAGACGATAACTGCATCGGGACAAATTCAGTGGGCTGGGTTCGGGCCCGCTGAGACAATAAGCGGCGAAGCATTTGCCCGGGCCGATGAGCTAAATTCCTTTACGCTGAGGCCGACCGACCGGCTGATCGTCTCGCCGGGCGGGCTTCCGAATGATATTGACCTTTATATCGCTCAAAGGGCTCTGGAGCTTACAAAGGCCGGGGTCAATGACGACGGGGAGGTACTGTTTTTAGCGGCTTGTACAAAGGGGATCGGCGAAGAGCATACGATGGAGAATTTTTATAACTCGCTTACCCGGGATATAGACGAAATACTCGCATCGGCAAAAAACGAATATAAGCTGTTCAGCCATAAGCCTTACAAGTTTGCCCAGATGATCCAACGGCTGAGACGAATATGGGTGCATTCGGAGATCGACAGTGTTCTTATCGAGGCGGCACATCTTTATCCGGCAGACGATCCGCAAAGGATCGTGGATGACTGGCTGAGCGAGGATGTCAATACGAGGATCACTATAGTCGATGGGGGTAATAAAGTCGCCCTGTACGCCGAACTACCTTCAGGTAACTAATTTACTTATCTCGCCAGAATTCTATGGACATGTCTTCAGTGGGGATATATTCGACATGCCAGTCAAGAAAGAGATAATTACTTCCCTTCTTGTGCCTTGCCTTTGCGACCCGTCTGGCATGTTGTTGTCCCTCGACCGTAGAGCCCGGAAGATGGACCGGCTTAAAAACATCAATCCAACCCAGATGGAGACTGTTCTCATCCTCTATGATAGGGCGCCAGTCCCCGTCTTCATTATCTGCCAT
>CBDUSK010000174.1:0-4062 GCA_965369915.1 uncultured Phycisphaerae bacterium | reverse complement strand
TGGGCCTTTTCCTCAGCCTGGGCGGCTCGTTCGGCCTGGGCCTTCTCCGCCGCTGCCGCCGCGTTTGCGGCTCGTTTTGCGGCTATTTCGGAAGGAACTTCTTTGTCTATCTCTTCCTGACTCATCTTTTCTGTACGGAGGATTAAAACCCGCATGATCTTCTCAGAAAGCTGAACATCTTTTTCGATAGAACCTATCCTGGATGTGTCGCCGTTGAAGTAAACGAGGATATATGTCCCCCTCGCTTTACCCTCGACATCATAGGCCAGCTTACGCTCATCCCATTTCTTAATGGTTACCACCTCGGCATCAGCCCGTTTCAGTATCTTTTCAATTGCCGAGATAACACCGTCCCAGTCTGTTGCCGCCTGGCCCGAATCGATCAGAAACAATCCTTCATACAATCTCTTTACTGCCGTATCCAAACTTATACCTCCCGTTACCAATTAACTTTCTTGTCCTTCATTTGTTTTTTGCATATTAAACCTGTTCATTGCCTCGTCGGCGCCTTCTTTTATCCAGCAGATCACCGCCTGGGCAGCTTTTTCCACCGCCTGGCCTATCAACTCTCTGTCCTCGGCTGACGGCTTTGTCAGCACATAATCTTCCGACGCTTCTCTGTCGCTTTGCCCGATCCCAACACGAAGACGGGCAAAATTCTCGGTTCCGAGCTTGGCGATTATATCTTTCAGCCCGTTATGCCCTCCGCTCGATCCTTTCATCCGGAATCGTATCCTGCCCGGCTCAAGGGCCAGATCGTCTGTTACTACCACGATATTTTCCAGGCCCAGCTTGTAAAAACCTGCCGCCGTAGCCACCACCTGCCCGCTGCGGTTCATATACCGCTGGGGCTTTATCAGCATCAGCCCGATTCCGTCAAGCTCTCCCTGACCGAACAGGGCACCGAATTTTTTCTTCCCTGCTTCGATCCCAAGCTGCCGGGCCAGACTGTCGACAACATCAAAACCAACGTTATGCCTCGTACCGGCATATTCAGCGCCGGGGTTACCCAGCCCAACTATCATCCTGACTTCTGCCATATCACAAGAAGCTCTCTGCCGGACTCCGAACCCTGACAGCAATTTTTTCAATCCCGCCAAAAAACGCTCTGTTCCGTTATTTGCCCTTTTCAGGCTCACCTTCGGACTCCTCAGCGGCCTTTTCAGTGATAACTTCCGGTGAAACGGGCATCTCCTCCTCGACTTCTTCGGTGCTCTTGGCCGCTGCAACCAGATGACAGGTCACTATCAGCGCATCGGGGCTTGTTATAAGCTTGGTTCCTTCAGGAAGCTCGACTTCCCCGGCGCGAATAGAATCGCCGACGCCGACTTCTTTTACCGACACCATGATATGCTCCGGTATATCACTCACCCTGCACTCGATCTCAAGATGATCGAGGTGCTCGTCGATGATGCCGCTTTCATGCGTGCCTTTGGCCGTGCCCTTCAGCTCCAGAGGTATCCTGATCTTGATCGTCTCGGAAAGATCCACACGCACCAGGTCCGCATGGATGACGTCCTTGCCGAGATGGTCGTACTGCAGGGCCTTCACCAGCAGAGTCTCTTTCTTGCCTTCAATGTCAACATCAAACAAGCGATGGCCGTGATGAAGCTCCTCCACAAAATCGTGCCTGTTAAATGAAATCGATGTCGGCTCTTTTTTATGACCGTACACTATCGCAGGAACCCTGCCCTGTTTACGCAGTTTTACCGCGTGCTTGGAACCTGCTTCCTGTCTCGGTTCTGCTTTCAATACTGCTTTTTCCGGCATAATTACCTCTCAAAACATACTGCTTATCGATTCGTTCCTGTGGATCCGTTTTATCGCTTCACCTAAAAGCTCGGAGATCGTCAACACTTTCAGGTTTTTGAGCTTGCTGGCATTATCGCTTAACGGAATAGTATCTGTAACTATTACCTCGTCAAAAGGCGCATCGTTGAGTTGCTGAACCGCCGGGACCGCAAAAACTCCGTGTGTAGCGCCGGCTATAATTTTTTCAGCACCCCTGTCCTTCAGTAGTTTCGCCGCCTCGCACATCGTCCCGGCTGTCGAGATCATGTCATCGCACATTATAATATTCCTGCCTTTGACTTCACCGATGATCTCGTCGCATTTGACATCGTTTCCGTTGAGCCGTCGCTTATGGATTATTGCTAAATCGCTGCCGAGTACCGATACGTACCGCGATGCCGTCTTCATATTTCCTGCGTCCGGTGCAACGACTGTAATGTCCTTCAGTTTCTTTGACTTTAAATACTTCGAAAGCACCGGCTCTGCCGTAAGATGGTCCACCGGAATATCGAAAAATCCCTGTATCTGTGCCGCGTGCAGATCAATTGACAACACCCTGTCGGCGCCAGCCGTTGTTATCAGGTTCGCGACCAGCTTGGCCGTTATCGGGACCCTCCCTTCGTCTTTCCTGTCCTGACGAGCATAACCGAAATACGGAACTACCGCCGTGATCCGCGAGGCGCTTGCCCTGCGAAAACAATCCAGATAGATCAAAAGCTCCATCAGGTTCTCGTCCACCGGCATACACGTCGACTGGATCACAAAGCAGTCCCTGCCCCTGACGTCGTCTTCCAGCTTGAGCCACTTTTCCCCGTCCGGAAACCTCTCGATCTTCGCTCCGCCCGACATTGTTCCAAGGTACGAACAGATAGCCTCTCCAAGTTTTGGATGGCTCGTCCCGCTAAAAACCTTTATCGTCTGGGTCAATTTATTTCCCTTTCTTCAAAAAGCCTGGATCTAATTCTTATAGATCACTCCTGGATACGCCGCTGCATTATCTTGTTCGCAAGACTAAGCTGCCGGCGGCTGTTCACACCTAACGCATCTTCCGCTGGCACCGCCGTCACCGCCACCGCTTTATGACCCGCCGCGATCGCGATTTCCAGCGCATCGGTCAGATAATATTCGCCCTTGGCATTGTCCGCCGTGATCTGACTCAGCACTTCGATCAATACCGGCGTCTCAAAACAATAATACGCAGGGTTGATCTCCCTGATCTTCCTCTGCTCTTCGCTGCAGTCGTTTTCTTCCACGATCCCCTGCACGACCCCAGCCGAATCTCGAACTATACGGCCGTAACCCTTCGGGTCCTCGAGAACCGCTGTCGCTAATGTCACCGCCGAGTTTTCCGACTCGTGCTTATCGATAAGCGTTCTCAGCGTCTCGGCCCTTATCAAGGGTGTATCGCCGCAAAGAACAAGCGTCTGGCCCTGGAAATCAGCAAGCTGCTCTTTGCAGCACAGCACGGCATGGCCTGTGCCCTTCTGCTCGGCCTGCTCGACAAAAACCATATCGCCGCGGTCTTTATACTGCTCGATTATCTGCTCTTTGCCGTAGCCGACCACCACGATAATTTTTTCAATACCAGCCTCCCGGCAGGCATCCAGAACAAAATCTAACATCGGCCTTCCGCATATCTCATGCAGAACCTTCGGCCGTTTCGTTTTCATACGCGTGCTTTGACCCGCCGCCAATATTATCGCAATACGTTTCGCCACGAACTAACCGAACAATAAATATAAAATTCCAAAGCTACCCGGCCAGGACTTGAACCTGGAATGCGAGGATCAAAACCTCGAGTGTTACCAATTACACCACCGGGTAGTAACAATTCAAGTCGCAATCCATAATCTCTCCGGCCGCTAACTATACGTAATAAGATCAAAGTTGTCGCGGTGTCCGCTTTGCAGCGGACTGATTGGGCTCTGCCGGAGGCTTGAGCTGGCCAAGCCGCGATAGCTGCCAGCCCCGAAATAACGCACGCAACCCCGTGCGGCAGAGCAACTGCAAAAAACCGAATATAATAACCTTTCCCAGGATTACAAGACTTTTTTTGAAATACCACCTATTAATACTAAAAATGGCGTTTTTTAGACAAAAATCAACGTTAGATCCGCCTGTCCTGAGCGAACAAAGAGAGTCGAAGTGGAAAAACGCCATCCTGAACCCGCCAAATACCATCGCCCGTAAGTCCAGCACTAACTTGGTTAGTGCTGTGGGTAGGCGATTCCACAACTTAAAACTTAACACTTAAAACTTAATACTGTGAAC
>CBDUSK010000173.1:0-4063 GCA_965369915.1 uncultured Phycisphaerae bacterium | reverse complement strand
TTCTGTACACTTATTTCCTGGTCGATCTTATAGTCAATAAGTCCACTTGAATCAAGCTCTATCAGGAGGTCGCCTTTTTGGACATGAGTACCTTCATCTACCAGCGAAAGAATTGTTGTTCTTCCTTCGACTTCGCTTTTTATGATCTCCTGTTCCCGGGCTTTTATAGTGCCGGATTCGATAATACTGATAGTAAGCGGTCCCCGTTTGACGGTAAAAGTAGCAATGTTAACGTTCACGCCTTTACTGTCGCTGGATGCAAGTCTTGCCAGACCCGCCCCGATCGCTGTCAGTACAATTACAACTGTTATGATGATCAAAGATTTATTCTTTTTCATTTTCTGTTTCCTCCGGCGAATACTCCTGCCATATACCCTTTTCATCGACTGTAAGTACACCCATATCCCTTTGAAGCTCTAACTCAGCCACCCTGTAACTTACAATTGCCGATGTAAGGTTGTTTTGAGCTTCGAGTAGATCATCCTGTGCTTCAAGAAGATCCCGGATCTGGCGACGTCCGGCTTCGAGGAAGAGATTAACACTGCGGACCCGTTTTTCCGCAAGTTTAACAGATTTGGTCTGGATCTGAACGCTTTCGCGGGACTCGAGAAGATCGCGAAGTTTGTTACGAACGTTCAGTTTTATCCTGTCCTCGAATATCTGTACCTCGCGGGTTGCCTGTTCCAGTGCGATATAACCCTTACGATAGGCATTACGTTCTGCTGTTCTTTCAAGTGCCGGATCAAATGTAAATACCGACGAATATATACCCTTGTCTGTACGTATTTTTTCTTCGCCCTCACCGCCTAACACTACCGAGCCGCCAATGGTAAGTTCCGCTCTTAAAGCATCGGCAAGTACAACGACCTTTCTTTGTGCATCATAAACTCTGCCTTGGCTTTTACGGAAATCAAGCCGGTTCTCAAAAGCAAGCTCAATGGCTCTTAGTTCGTCTATCTCAAGCGGTCCCGTGTTTTCCATATCGGCGCCTACAAGTATGATCTCTGCATCTGATGTGAAATCCTGCTTTGTAGCCCGGTCTTCGTCTTGTAGCTTGGAAAGGAATATTTCAACGCGGTCATTGAGCCCTTCAAGCTCTGAACGGTCAAGTTCTATGTTAGCATCTGGTGGTAAGCCCAGTAGATTCTTAAAAGAATCAAGCCCGCCTTTGTATCCTTCCATTGTCCTTATCCAGCTATTGCGTGCACGCAATTCATTCTGAACAGCCTGGTCCACCTCGACCTCGGTTTGCCTGCCCGCATCGGCCCGCCTCCGTTCACGCCTGGCTGAGGCGATCGATCTGCGATAATTATCCTCATTGTTCTTTACCCCATCGAGCTGTCCAAGTACACCCAGATAACTGCTTGCAACATCAACGGCATATGTCTTTTTAAATCTCTCGAAATCATATATCGCATAAACAACATCCCGTTGCGCCTGCGTCAATGGTTCGGTCACAATATGCCTGCCGGAACCTCGAAGCAGCGGGATGCTTATCGATGTGTCGGCCTGGGACCCAAATGAAGATGTGCCGGCGGTTAACAGGTTTGCAATAGCCATAGTTATATTAAACGTTATAGTTGCACCACTTTCAAGCTGACGTTGTAATTCAAAATTGCCGGATGTGCTTGTGCTGCTTGTATTATCATCGCCTGTGGTATCTCTCTTGAAATTACTCTCAATTTTGTTCCCGGTAAAGATAGTTCTAAAATCGTTTGCCTTAAGGTCAAGGTCAAGTGCCTTACGGAAGATATCCTCCTTGCGAGTCTGATATTCGAAACTGTTGCGGGCACCTATCTGCAATGCCTGCATAAGGGTTAATTTGACCGGCATATCGGGTTCAAGCACCACGATCGGATCGAGCTGCTCAATTGCTCCGGGATAGCCATCTTCGGGCCAATGTTCGATAGGTTCTAATTTATCTGTTCCAAGTGAAGCCGGACCTGAATAAGGTAAATCCTGTCCTTCTAAAAGACGGCGGCGGAGTATATCGCTTGGTCGGCTGATAGCGAAATCTTCTATCTTGCCTAAAGCATTAAGCTGCTGTGCCCGGATTATCTGCGAAGCTGTTGTATCAGCTTCTTTCCTGTAATCGGTAGGGGACTGACAACCGGATTGAAGGACCATGCCCATGATCATGAACGACAGAATGACGCAGCTTCGGCGCTGTGTCAACTTCCTGACGGCCATTTTCAGGAACTTTTGCAATAATATTTTACGATTGTTTTTCACTCAACTCCTCCGGCTCCTTTCAGGAAAAGATCGACTAATAATTTATGACTTTTTGCTGATTCCTGTGCATCAGTCAGGCCCCTGCACTGCGTCCGCAGCATACCTAATAAAAAGACCGCTAAAACTTCAGTTGAGATGTCAGACCTGACAAGACGTTGTCTGACACCTTCAGAAAGGATTTCAGCGACAACAGAGACCAGTTTTTGCCTTTGCCCGGCCCATCTTTCACGGAAATGTCCTTTCGGCCAGCATACCTGAGCCGTTTCGCTCTGCATGATTTGGAACAGTTGCCTTCTTCCGGCAAAAAACCTGTTAATATGTTTACATATAACGAGGAGTTTTTGTTCAAATGGACCGTTTTCGGGGATTTTTTGCTTCAATAGATCGCAAAGTTCGTCAAATCCCGAACTGGCCAGTTGAAAAAGCAGGTCGTCCTTGTCGATGAAATTGTGGTAAATCGTTCCTTTACCGACCTTTGCTTGCCGGGCAACCTCGTCAAGAGTGATCTCATAAAGCCTTTTTTTAGCTGCTAACTGTTCAACAGCCGTTAATATCTGCTTTTTTTTGTCATTACGGGGCATTATTCCTCCGCTACAGAACTGACCAGTCAGTACCAGTATAGACGATTTCGTCCGAGAATTTATTGCCTTTTCCCCAAAAAATGATGAAAACGCTGTTTTTGAGATGATTTCCAGCCAAATTACTTCTTTAAAAGCATTTTTTTTTGCTGATAATGGCTCAGTAAGATATTATTGTTAATGAAGTTAATAGAAACAGACACTGTAATAGGCAAACTATGACACAATTTAAGCCCGATTATCAAAATCTAATAGATGCCGCTCGTAATGTAGAACCAAGAAGAGTCCCTCTTTATGAACATGTCATATCATTCAATGTGATGGAAAAAGTCACAAACAGCAGCTTTGCGCATCTGGTCAACAGCACCAATATGGATGATCTGAGGGAATTCTTCCGGCAGCATAATCATTTTTTCAAAACTCTGGGTTACGATACCGTCTCCTGGGAATCATGTATTGGCCCTATCATGCCTGGAAGCGGGGCATTGGGTGAGCATAAGCCCGGCGTTATAAAGAACCGAAAAGATTTTGATGAATATCCATGGGGTTCTATTGAGGATCGTTTCTTTGATGCGTATTCGGACCGTTTCCAGGCACTGAGAGATCAAATGCCCGAAGGGATGAAAGCTGTCGGCGGTCCGGGGAACGGTATTTTTGAATGTGTTCAGGATATCGTTGGTTATCAGGATATGTGCCTGCTGTCAGCTGATGACCCTGTGTTATATAGTGATCTCTTCAGTAAAGTTGGCGATGTAAATTTCAGGATATGGAAAAGATTCCTTGAAGAGTTCGGTGATATTTATGCTGTATGTAGATTCGGTGATGATCTGGGCTTTCGAAGTTCGACTTTAATTTCAGCCCGGGATATCAAAGAAATCCTCATCCCTCAATATAAGCGGATAGTCGAGCTGGTACATTCTTATGACAAACCCTTCCTGCTTCACAGTTGCGGGTGTATCTTCAATGTCATGGATGATATTATCGAAATAGCCGGCATCGACGCAAAACATTCAAACGAAGACGCGATCGCCCCGTTCTCTGTCTGGATCGAAAATTATGGCGGCCGAATAGGCAATTTCGGCGGGATCGACATGGATGTCCTCTGTCAAAGTGATCCTAAAGAGATCAAACAATATATCTTTAATGTCATGGACTATTCTAAAGGCCATGGCGGGATAGCTATCGGTTCCGGCAATTCCATTCCCGATTATGTCCCGACCGAGGGGTATCTTGCAATGATAAATGCGGTGCGG
>CBDUSK010000172.1:0-4077 GCA_965369915.1 uncultured Phycisphaerae bacterium | reverse complement strand
TATTAATAACAGTTTTCGCGGTGTGCAGTTCAGTCCGCGAGGAATATTTAATTTCAACCCAAGTTTCTACGCCTGGTGGGTTCCAAAAGCTTCGTCAAAAGCCCCTGTTGAAATGAAACCGTGATTTGGTTTAGCGTTTTATGTTTCATTACATCATAAGAAGATTATTGCTTGTTATCCCGACACTGATCGGCATCACCGTCGTTACCTTCGTAATAATAAATCTTGCCCCCGGCGACCCGGCCCAGTTCCAGACTCAGGGTATCATGGATCCCGATGTTTCCATCCGTATCTATGAACAGCTCCGGGACTATTACGGGCTTGATAAACCCATCCATGTTCGCTACTTCAATTGGCTCGGCAAGCTTGCAAGGCTCGACTTCGGCACTTCAATGTCAACCGACCAGCGACCCGTCCTGGACAAGATCAAAGAAAGGCTCTGGCCTACCATGTCACTTGCCATCCTTTCAATGCTTATCGGCCTGTCTGTTTCCATCCCAATTGGAATTTATTCTGCCGTAAAGCAAAACCAGCTGTTCGACAGAGTCAGCAGCGGCATCCTCTACGCGCTCTACTCGATCCCGAGCTATGTCATGGCTGTTCCCTTGATACTCCTGATCGCTATCCAGTGGGACTTGCTCCCTTTTCAGGGCATGACCTCCGATAATTACGATCAGCTTACCGGTATGGGTAAAGCTGCCGACCTCGTAAAGCACTACATACTTATTACCTTCTGTTTTACCTTTGGCACTTTGGCCTATTATTCTCGCTTCGTCCGCCAGAACATGCTCGAAGTTTTACGCCAGGACTATGTCCGCACCGCACGCGCAAAAGGCCTTGCCGAATCGAACGTCATCATGCGGCACGCTTTCAGAAACTCCCTTATCCCAATCGTAACCCTTTTCGGAATGCTTTTACCTTCTATCATCGGCGGCTCTGTCATCCTCGAAGTAATGTTCAACTGGCCCGGCCTGGGAAGACTCTTTTTCGAAAGCATGATGAGCAGGGATTATCCGACCATCATGGCATTGTCCTTCATTACCGCTTGTCTTGTTCTCGTGGGGACCCTTCTTGCCGATCTAAGCTATCCCTTCATCGATCCGAGAGTTTCGTATGACTGAACAAAATAAAAAAAATAAGATCAAGCAACATTCAGAAGCATTCTGGGCGGTTGTCTGGCGAAGAATGAGAAAAAATCGCTGGGGTATGTTCGGCTTCTATTTCGTCCTTTTCATGTTGCTGCTCTCGATCTTTAGCCCGCTGATCGCCTCCGATCAGCCCATCGTCTGCAGGTTCGAAGGCAAATTGTATTTTCCCGCGATTGTTGAGATTTTCCAGTCACGCGGCTCCGGTCCGCACTGGATCAATAAATCAAAACCGTTCAACCTCCCTCAGTTCGAAGCAAAAATGCGGCTTGACCCGGAAGAATTCGCCATCTGGCCGCTCATCCCGTTCAGCGAATACGAACAGACCCTTGATTTCTTTTCGCCCCCTTCTGCCGATCACTGGCTCGGTACCGACGAGATCGGCCGGGATGTTGCTGCCAGAATGATCCACGGAACTTCCGTTTCTGTCAAAGTCGGCTTTATCTCGATGAGCATCGCCGCCGTTATTGGTATCGCTGCCGGAGGCTTCGCAGGCTACTGTGGCGGAAAAGTTGACATGATCATCAGCCGTATCATAGAGGTCATTGTTTGTTTCCCCGTTTTCTTCCTGATTCTCGCGATCATGGTCTGGCTCGAGCCAAGCATCACAAACGTCATGATAGTTATCGGTTTTACACGCTGGACTTCCATCGCCCGCTACACAAGAGGCGAATTCATCCGAATAAAAGGCCAGGACTACGTTACCGCGGCAAGGGCACTTGGCATCAGGCACCTGTCCATCATGTTCCGCCACATCCTGCCAAACTCCCTTGCTCCCGTCCTCGTCAGCATTACCTTCGGTATCGCAAGCGCCATTCTCGTCGAGTCCGGCCTAAGCTGGCTTGGCTTCGGCGTCCAGGCACCTCACCCTTCATGGGGCAACATCCTAAGAATGGCTTACGATTCCCTGCGAATCGCTCCTTACCTTGTCTATCCGCCGTGCGTTGCTATCTTCCTTGCTGTCCTTTCTTATAACCTCGTCGGTGATTCGCTTCGCGACGCCATCGACCCGCGTCTAAGGAGGGCGGCATGACAGATAACAACATTCTCTTAAGCATAAAGGATGTGCATGTAACATTCTTTACCGACGAAGGAAACGTAAACGCCGTCGGAGGTGTCAGTTACGATATCAAAAAAGGCAAGACCCTTGCCGTTGTCGGTGAAAGCGGTTGCGGTAAAACTGTTACCGCTCTTTCCATCCTTCGCCTTATCCCCGACCCTCCCGGCAAGGTAACAAAAGGCCGGATCCTTTTCAAAAGAACAGACCTTTTAAAAATCTCCGAAAAAAGAATGCGAGCCATACGCGGCAACCATATCACCATGATCTTTCAGGAGCCCATGACCAGCCTTAATCCCGTTTACACGGTGGGCCGGCAAATAGTGGAAGTTATCGAACTTCACCAGTCGTTAAAAGGCAAACAGGCTCTCGATCACGCCGTTGAAATGCTGCGGCTTGTCGGCATAGCCGACCCCCAACAAAGAGCACGCGAATACCCACATCAGCTCAGCGGCGGAATGCGACAGCGCATCATGATCGCAATGGCCCTGAGCTGTAATCCTGCTTTACTTATTGCCGACGAACCCACTACCGCACTCGATGTTACAATTCAGGCACAGATACTCGAACTCTTAAGAGAACTTCAGCAGCAGAATAATATGAGTGTCCTGCTTATAACACATGACCTCGGCGTCGTTGCCGAAAACGCCGACGATGTGGTTGTGATGTATGCTTCGAAGATCGTCGAGACCGCCGAAGTAGGTCCGCTGTTCTCTGAGCCGTTGCATCCGTATACGCAGGGGCTGTTGCGTTCTCTGCCAAGGCTCGGTGCAAAGAAGGAACGCCTTGAGGTCATCGGCGGCTCGGTGCCCGACCCGCTGAATTTTCCTGACGGCTGTAAGTTTCATCCCAGGTGCCCGATCGGCTCTCAGGACAGGCGTTGTCAAACTAAGGAACCGCCGCTGCTGGAAGTTTCACCCGGCAGATGTACGGCTTGCTGGTATGCAAAAGGATACACTTAAGATGGTTATTGAGTTTTGATCTATGGTAAGTACCGAAGATTATCTTGTTGAAGTTGACGGTCTCAAGACCTATTTCCCTATCCGCAGGGGATTGTTCAGTAAAGTCGTCGGACATGTCAAGGCCGTTGACGGCGTGAGCTTTAAGATCGCCCCGGGCAAAACCCTTGGGCTCGTCGGTGAAAGCGGCTGCGGTAAGACCACCATCGGCAGGACTATCCTGCGACTGATCCCATCGACCGAAGGAAAAGTTAAGTTTAACGGCCTGGATGTTTTCAACCAGCCGAGGCACGTAATAAGGAAACTCAGACGCGATATGCAGATCATCTTCCAGGATCCGTATGGGTCACTGAATCCGCGGATGACCATTGGGAATATTATTGGTGAAGCTCTTACCGTACATCGACTTGCCAAAGGAAGCAAAAGACGCGACCGCGTCGCAAAGCTGCTCGATAAAGTGGGACTCGCGCAGCACCATGCGAACCGCTATCCGCACGAGTTTTCCGGAGGACAGCGGCAAAGAGTCGGTATCGCCCGCGCCCTGGCGCTTGAGCCCAGGTTCATCGTCTGTGATGAGCCCGTAAGCGCCCTTGATGTCTCTATTCAGTCTCAGATCATAAATCTCCTTGAGGATTTGCAAAAGGACCTAAAGCTCACATATCTTTTTATCGCTCACGACCTTGCCGTTGTGGAGCATATCAGTGATTTCGTTGCGGTGATGTATTTGGGCAGGATTGTCGAGTATGCGGACCGGCGGGAAATTTTCGAAAATCCCCTGCATCCTTACACAAAGGCCCTTATGAGCGCTATCCCACAGCCCGACCCGGGCAGAACAAGGAAAAGGATAGTCCTGGCAGGTGAAGTGCCAAGCCCCTCGAATCCGCCTTGGGGTTGTCCCTTTCATCCACGTTGTCCT
>CBDUSK010000171.1:0-4099 GCA_965369915.1 uncultured Phycisphaerae bacterium | reverse complement strand
TTAATTCGGCAAGTTCATCCGCTCGCTCGTACCACCGATCGCGCCGAACCACGCTGTCAAGATATTCGCTCAGTCCGATTATTCTTTCGAGAAAACCTCCGCCGACACCCTGAATGTCCCGCCGATACAACAGTTCGTTCAAACCCGCCGCCAGTGAACTGTCCGACCAGGCCATCTCGATCGTCTCGTTAAGGACCTCGTACTTCAAAAGCTTCTGTTCGTCTTCGGCGATTATCCGGAACGCAGGATCGATGCCCAGCAGATAAAAATGCTCGGTTATGATCCGCCTGCAGAACGAATGGATCGTGCTGATATACGCCGCGTCAAGACCCAGAAGCTGTCCGAGCAGGAATCCATCGGGGCTTTTGGCGAACTGGCCTCGCAGCTGCTGCGCTATTCTGGAGCGCATCTCCTCGGCGGCAGCGTCAGTAAACGTAAGAACAAGTATCTGCGATGCGTCCGTCACCCGGCTTCTGTCGGCAAGAAAATCCACGCATCGGCCCGAAAGGACCGCCGTCTTACCCGTACCCGCCGAAGCCGATACCAGGATATCCCTGCCCCGCTCGTTGATAGCCAGTTTCTGTTGCCAGGTCCATCTTGTCTTTTTATCCGCCATCGCCACCGCCTGCCATTTCAAGAACCAGTTCCTTATTCATCGGCGATAAAAGATTATATCGGTTTATCTGCCAGTCAAACCGACAGACTGCGTCGTACGGACAGTAAACGCAGGGTGATTTTTTATTTATCCGGTAGGGCGTGATGTTTATCCGGCCGGCAAAAATATAACCTGCAAGTTTCATGATCCTGGATCTCGTCATATCCAAAACCTTCTCAAGCTGCCCCGGCTTCAGTGCCCCGCTCGTTTTAAAGTTCCCGTATGGGCCGTCCTTTGACATGTAAAAATTGTAATATTTATTCCACCCGGACCCGGCATTATTGTCCAGATCAGTTACATATTCGCCGCCCAAAAAACCCTTGGTCGTATAATCAAACTTTTCTTCTTTCTGATCGGTCTTGTTTAATGTTCCGGTTTTTAATTTCGCTTCTATCGGCAGATAAAACGCCCCGGCCGGCGAGTCGATCTTTTTGCCCCTGACGCTGCCGTTCTTTAGGGCAAGAAGATAGATCGCCAACTGCATATCAAGGCCGTAATAAAGATTCTCCCATGAAAAGCTTTTTCCCTTGCGCTTATAGTCAAACACAGCCGTTGTCTGCTTACCGTCAATATCGGCAACATCGATCCTGTCAATACAGCCGTGAAGATTCACTACATGCCCATCCGGCAGTTCGAGCCTGCAGCGGAGCTTATCATCTTTTCCGCCGAACCATATTTCCGAACCCTTCTGCCTGAATTTTCCCGCTCTGCTCATCCGGGAATAAGCCCTGACGCTGTCTTGCAGTACCTCCCCGGCAGAACGGATGATATATTCGTTGTGGGCGCTTCGGCTTATAAAGTTCGACAGGAACGCGTCCTTGGTGAGAAGCTCGGCAATCTGCCCGCTCAGCTGTTTCTTCAGATGGCCGTCGTCAACCGTCGCAAAATCAAACCCATCATTTTCAAGCCGCCTGAACAGCCCGTCCAGCACCCGGTGATAAAAGCTTCCCAGGTCCACCCGCTCAAAACTGAACAGTTTACGTTCCTTCAATTCGAGTGTATACCTGACAAAATGCTTGAAAGGACAACTCGCAAAGCAGCTGAGCCTGCTGGCGGAACAATTCAGAACATCCCGGCTCGGCCCGCATCTTTGCTGTTCCAGCGCCGCGGTGTTATCGTAACCCAGCGCGTAATCGATACGCTCGGCCGTTTCAGCAAGGCCGCTGTCCCGGCGCATGCTCTCGATAAGTCCGAAGAGTTTTTCTTTTTGCCTTTCTCCGGCCGAATTGTCCCTGCCTGCCCTCTCGCAAACCAGCCCGGCAAGCTGTTCGGTGTTGCTGACAGTTTCGATATCCTCGGCAACATCCGCAGCCCGGCTCTTGAGCCCGACAAAAAGCGATTCGAGATCATTCAAAAACTGCGACCGCACCACCGGATCGCCATCATCCGTCAACGGGTAAGTAATATAAAGCCGCTCGCTCGGACGGGTAAACGCGATATATGCCAGGTACTGCCGTCCCTGAAGCTGCCGGGCGAGCCGGTCGCGAAGAACAAAATCGTGTTCTTCGGCGCAGAGCCGGTCCTCTTCGGTCAATATGCTGTCAAAAGTAACCGGCACGGGGAATTGTTTTTGCGTAACTCCCATAAGAAAGACGGCTTTAAGCTCCGGATGCCGGCTGCGCTCTATCGAACCTATCAGCACCTGGTCGAGTTTGGGCGGGATGAGTTTCAGCTTCAGTTCCGAAAATCCGCTGCAAAGGATGGAGACATAGTCTTGGGCCGGGGCCGATCCGTCGCCGAATATCTCCGAAAGCTCGTCGAAAATATTAACCAGCTTATCGTAAAACTGTCGGTGACCTTTCTCGTCATCGGTGTCCGTTTTGCTCCATTCGTCAAGTTTTTTACCGACTTCAAGGTCATTTATAAACTCCCACACGGCACAGACAAACTCCTCGGACGTTATACCTTCTTCTTTGTCTCCCGCTGAAAGTGCGTCCTTTAGCTTTGACAACGGCCCGATCGCTTTTCTCCTTATGGCATTTATCTGCTTTTCGTCGAACTTGTCCCGGTCTTTTTCCGCAAAGGCCCAATCTTTGGCGGCTACCCAGTCGTCGCCGTCTACGCCGAATGCTAAACCGTAATTTTCGAGCAGGTCCGCTTGATAGTTTTCCAGCGGCGAAAGACCTGTCTTAAAATACGCGAACACATCACTCGAACAAAAACCGTTTGTCGCGGCATGAAGACCCGAGACGATAAGTTCTACGACCGGGTGAGTAACAAGCGGCTGTGGCCGGTCGATAAAAAACGGAATATCATAGTCGCTCAACGCCGCTTCCAGGTAATGCTGATATCGCGGCATCTCCGAAACTATTACCGCGATGTCCCGATATCGATAGCCGCATTTTCTTACCAGCCGGGTTATTTCCTTTGCCGCATAAACTGCTTCTGCCCTGGGCTCTTGGGCCGCTGCAATACTGACGTCGCCGTTTGACTTTACAGGTTTAGCGGGCTGAACCGAAAAAAGATCTGCTTCGATATGCCTAAGGTCGGCCGAATTTGCAAACCGTAACCGCTCGTTTAGAATGATCGGTTCTTTAAGGGCGAGCTTGCATTTTTTTACTATCTCCATAAGTTCGGCATAACTTCGCTCCGTGACCCTGAACAGGCTCATCGGGTCAGAGACGGGTTTGTTTACATCGAGCTTTGCCGGATCAAGGCAAAGGGCGATCCGGGATTCCGAGGCGACTTTCAGGATCTCTACCAGCAGATCGCGCTGCTGGATCGTAAAGCTCGCAAATCCGTCGATCCAGAGATATGCCCCCTTTAGAAAATCCGCTTTCCCGACAGCCTTACACGCATCCGTCAGGCGGATGTCCGGATTGATAAATCGGCTTTCTTTGCCCTCGATAAACTCGAGATACTTCTCGAATACCAGCGTAATATCAGAAAGCTTAAGCGCTGAAAGGCTGTCGGGCTTGTCCTTTTTAAGACTTTCGATAAGCTCCTTAAGGTCGTCCGGCCCTTTGGCGCATTCATGCAGTTCTGTGATCGTCTTTGCGAGTTCGGCAGCCATGCCCGGCAGTCTTGACGCCTGGCCGAACACCCGAAGCCCCTGTCCCTCCGCACGCAATATCCTGTGAATTATCATCTCCCGGGCCAGACGGGACAGCTCTGCGCCTCCTGAGTTTTTCCCAAGCAGGAAAAAGCCCAGCCGATCGAACGAAAGGACCTTCAGCCGGTGGTATCCGGCTATCCTTTCATCGGAGAGGATGGCGCGCTCAGCCTGGAAAGTCGCCTGCTCAGGTACAAGCAGGATAAGCGACCGGGCCGGGTCGCCGCCGGAAAGTTCCCGGATGACCGACCGGATGCAATGGCTCGTCTTACCGCTGCCGCTGGCTCCGAGTATAAACTGAACCGCCATGTGAGATACCTCAAAAATCAACTATGCTGAATGAATAATGATTTTTACCACAGCACAGCCATTTTTTCAATTAATAATGCCTT
>CBDUSK010000170.1:0-4125 GCA_965369915.1 uncultured Phycisphaerae bacterium | reverse complement strand
AATCTTATGAGTTTGCCTCGTCGGCTACAGAATGGCTGACTCCCGTGTTCCATAAGGAGTATGAAAAACTTGTCAAGCAGGAAAAGAATCAGGCTCGAAGAAAAGAGCTTGAGATGATAAAAGAAGTCAGGCAGAGAGAGCTTGAGGCAAAAAAACAGCAGAAGCAAAGCTCCAGGAAAGGCGGGGGTATAGGGGGGGAAGGCGGACTAGGCGGACTAGGCGGTGGCTTGGGGGCGAGAAGGCCGAGGCCTCAGCGGAGAGAACGCGGACGACAATCATCACGTCGAAGTGACGAGAGGCGCGGTGTCGATCCTTTTGGTTCCCGGAAAGTTGTCAAAGAGAAGAAAGAAAGAACAGTCGATGATGTTTACACGGAATTTGATGCACTTTTCCTTGAGGAGGAAACGATACTCGCCGAGATGCGCGAGCCGCTTGTATTCTGGGCTCACGATGATACGATCGAACCTGGTAACAGTTATCAGTACCGAATAAGAATCGGTGTTTTTAATCCGATAGCCAGCCAGAACTGGTTTACGGAAGACCAGATGCATCTGAAGGATGATATCATCCTCTGGAGTGCGTTTTCGGATGTTACCGAAGTTGTATCGGTTCCGAAGATGATCCATTTCTTCCCTCTCGATATTTCCGAGCAGAGCGCGGACGGTCAGAAAAGTGTCAATATCCAGGTCTCGAAATTCTATCATGGAAAATGGCGAAGCGAAGAGTTCGAGGCTAAACCAGGCGAAATCATCGGCAAACTCGTTGAAAAGAAAGAAGAAGAAGAACCCAAGAAAGAACGTGAGGTGATGTTAGGAGAGTTTGGTTTACAACAGTCCGAAGAAAGCGAGGCTGTGGATTATACGACCCCTGCGGTACTGATCGATGTGGTTGAGTCAAATGACTGGGCTGGTGCAAACCTTCGCCCGAGAGGATATGACGATGTTCTTTATACCGAGGACGGCGATACCATCAAGCATCTTGCAGTTAGGAACCGCTACTGGTCCTCTGCATTGCAGAAACAGTTCAATATTATCAAGGCAGCAGAAGACGAGACGATACAGGTCTATTTCCAACGTGGTCAGGGCCAGCGTCGCCGCGGAAGCAAACGTCAGGCAACTCCTTCTATGCCGATGGGTCCCGGTGGGTTCATGGAGTCTGAATTCATGGGACCTCAATAAGACGCCGTTTTTTCATTTGTGAGGAAATTCGTTACAGATCTCTGCTGACTGAGCGTAGTTGAACTGCGTTTTCGGGGGAAGTGCATTTATCCTTAAAGTCAACGATGATCTCGCAGTTTCGCCGGGCGGGAAGGTCCATAAAATTATCACTGAGTTCGGCGTTTTGGCTGGTAACGATCTGCAGGTCTTTTACGAAAGCGTTTGACTGAAGAGTCAGCTTCCATTGATCATCTTTAACGTGTGTCAATTGCCGGGTTATGTTAACATCGGGCAAATCGATGTACTTATCCGGCAGGTAAAGGAAGTAATTTTCCGCGATCATGGAATCCTGATCTTCCAGCGCGATCATCAGGACACAACGAGCCGGATGGTCAGGCTGCAGGAAGGCCTTTGGCAGCTTGAACGGTCTTGAAGTTGAAAAAGGCCCGAGAGCGACGGGAAAAGTTGCCTGGTCAATCACCCGGCTGTGCATATCAATAAGCCGGCAGGAGAGGGTTGCGGTCAGTGGGCCTGAAGAATCGTTTATTACCGCTGCTGCCGAAGCTTTAAAAGCCGGGAGTATTGCGGATCCGGGCTTTTGCGGTTCGCAAATTAGTGTAACGAGTACAGGGGCGAAAAAACGCCGGGCATAATAGTAAAGCGCTTTTGGACTGTTTTTATGATCGATCGCGGACCATGTTATGGCAGGGCAACAGTCCTTTAACTGCCAGAACAGCACACCGTGGTTGATGTGGTTATGTGCACGAAGGTGTTCGACGTATTTTTTTACCGCCCGTGCCTGGGTCAGTTGTGAAAGGTATGACAATTGATCAAGGTTTTCAGGATTTGGAAAGAGCTCAGCCAGATATCGCGCCATCCTGGGATTTCCGTCAAGCTGGTAGTTATGTTTCTCAATAGCCTGACTTGCGATGCGGAGCTGATCGTCGGGGCAGAAAGTTTTGATCGTGTTTACTTCAGGTAGGGCCTGCAGGCCGAATTCAGTTACAAAGCGAGGAATTTTTTGGGCCGAGGTGATATAATCTCTTGTGGGAGCGCCTTTGCTCCAGACATACCATTGATGGAATGTTCCTGTATCCGGCTCGTTCGGCGTCTTGGCCGGTCCTAAAGGCGTTGAGGGGATATAGTCCCTGTCGGGGTCGAGTTCGTTGAGCAGATGGCCCAGGAGCTTGTGGAAGATGGATCTTCCATAGAACTTTTTGCCTTTTCCGAAATGGCCGAACGAATGCAGCCAGTCTATTTCGTTATTGCCGCACCACAGTGCCAGGCATGGATGGTTTCTCAGTCGCTTTATAACGGCAGCGGCTTCGTCGGTGATGATTTCAAGGAACCATTTTCTGTCCGGGTAATAAGCACATGCGAACATGAAATCCTGCCAGACCATAATTCCGAGACGGTCGCAGACGGCATAGAATTCATCGTCTTCGTAGTATCCTCCTCCCCAGACCCTGAGCATATTGATATTTGCCCGGGCGGTACGTGCGAGAAGATTTTCGTAATCGGCGTGAGTAACTGAGCCGGGGAATAAAGTGGTTGGTATCCAGTTGGCGCCTTTTGCGTAAAGAGGCTTAGAGTTGATCTCGAACTGGAAAGTTTCACCGTGTTTGTCCTTAGTGCGATTTAGCCTTATGGTACGCAATCCGAATTTTTTTTCGGTCTGGTCGACAGTTTTTTCATCGATGGTCAGTTGTGCCTTAAGCTGATACAGATTTTGCCGGCCATAACCTTTTGGCCACCACAGAGCGGGGTTGTCGATACGGATGACGGTTGATTGACGGCGGTGATGGTACAGGTCAAGCTGCTGGGTTATGTTTGTACCGTGTCCGGATATGGTCAGGCTGCACTTTAGAGGAGTTTTTTTTACGGTGTCTATCTTCAGGGCGACCTTGACATCGGCAAATTTATCGTTGCAGTCAATGGTTTTGACATGGAGGTCTTCGATGCGTGCCCGGGCTATCCCTTCGAGTCTGACGTGTCGCCATATCCCGCATCCTGGAAGCGGCGGGCAGAAGTCCCAGCCGAACTGATACTGTGCCTTGCGGATATAAGCACGGCATGGATAGCCGAAGTACAATTCGCTGAGCAGGCCGTAGCGCTTCATAAGCTTCTCGGCGTGTTCGGCGGCTGGGTTGAATTTTACCATCAGGATATTGTCCGAAGACTTCAACAGGCTGGTTACATCGAAGCGGTGTTCGATAAACATGTTATCGGTTTTGCCGATGAGCTTGTCGTTGAGCCATATTTGGGTTACCGTATCGAGCCCCTCGAAAACGAGGTCTGTCCGGTCGCATTCGAGCATTTGCTCGGCGGCGTCGAATGTCTTTTTGTATATCCAGGGTTTATCGCTGATACCGACAAACCTTTCGGGGTTGGTGTTTATCTCGGTCCGGTCGATAAGTCCGGCGTCGATCAGGTTCGTGTAGATCGATGACGGCACTTTGGCCGGGAGCCAGTTATCGGCATCGAGGTCGCGCATTCTCCGTGCATTAAGGGGATATTCCTTAAAGTTCCAGTCACCGCTAAGGTCCAATATTTCCCTGGGCATAAAATTTCCTGAATAGATCCTCGGGGCCCGTATTGTAACTGTGAATCGTAAAGAAGTAAAAAAGAAAATCGAGTTACGAAGCCGCAAAATAGAACAGTATAGACAAGAGCGGGTCTATTTTGTATAATCGGCTTTTTATGCAGTTCCAGTATCCCGGTTTAAGCAAGCAGGAATGAAAAACTATGTCTGAGTTCGATGGTGTACTTCCTCAGAGCGTTCAGCAGTTACATGTTGACGGCAAAGAGGTGTTTCTAGTCGGCACGGCTCATGTGTCCAAAGAAAGCGTCGACGATGTCCGTAAGACGATCGAAAGCGTTCATCCGGATTCAGTATGTGTGGAGTTGTGTCACGCCAGGTTCAAGACAATGGTTGAAAAGGCCGCCTGGGAAAAGATGAATATCTTCA
>CBDUSK010000169.1:0-4196 GCA_965369915.1 uncultured Phycisphaerae bacterium | reverse complement strand
CACTCTCGAATCTGAGCTTATGATCGGCCTCTTCCCGGGCAAGCATCAGGAAAAGCTTTTCCAGTTCCTTATCTTCCATCATTGACGCGGTTGTATTATAAAAGTCGAAAGCTTCTTTTTCCCGCTTCATCGCTAAGATCAAAAGATCTTCATAATCCATATCTTCTGCAGGCTCGACCTCCACGGTCCAGTCCGCGATCCCAAGCTTTTCTATCTTTCCGGGTTCGATAACGATTTTTCTTGCCTTGATATTGTCAAGTTTTGTTTTATGCATCTTTTCTTCAGCGGCAAAAATTTCAACCTCTTTTTTGAGATTCGGGTTCTTGACTTTTTGTGCCAGGTCCATATAAAACTTGTGAGCTTCCTGTTCTCTTGATATCGCGTAGTTCATTACATCTTCGAATGAGATCGGGTTTTCTGACATTTTATTTTTCCTTAAAATACATACTTTCGGTGCCGCTGAGTTAGGAAAGCTTTCGCCATTTTCGACCTTCGGACTCTATCAGGTTATCTGCCTCGCCAAAACTCTCGGCCCCTGCCGGGTACTCATAAGGCATAGAATCTTCATTTTGCCAGGCTTCAAGTACCGGCGTCAATAGTTCCCATGCAACCTGCACCGCGTCCTGTCTGGCAAAAAGTGTCTGGTCGCCGAGCATACAATCCAGAAGTAATCTCTGATAAGCCTCGGGCATATCAACATCGAAAACGTCTCTGTAACTAAAACTCATATCCAGCGTACTCATACAGATCTTCGAACCGGGCCTTTTGGCCTGGAAGCTCAGCGTAATTCCCTCTTCCGGCTGGATCTGCAATACCAGAACGTTGGGCGGCATACCAGAAAGCCCCGATGAAGCAAACATCGAATGCGGAACTTTTTTGAAAGTAATAGCAATTTCGGTATCCTTATAAGCAAGTCTTTTGCCGGTTCGCAGATAAAAAGGCACATCTTTCCATCGCCAGTTATCTATAAACAATTTTGCCGCGATAAAAGTTTCGGTTTTGGAATCACCTGCTACTCCTTGTTCTTCAAGGTAACCGCAAACGTCTTCACCGTCTACTTTTCCTGCTGAATACCGCCCGCGTATTATCGTACTCGACCAGGGACCATCGAGCGACAAAGGCCTGATCGACCGTAAGAGTTTGACCTTCTCATCACGGATGCCGTCAGCGTCAAAAGAACTCGGCGGCTCCATAGCCGCTAAAGCCAACATCTGCAGCATGTGATTTTGAAACATATCACGAAGGGCACCTGCTTTGTCATAATAACCGCCGCGATGTTCGATACCTATCGATTCGGCTATCGTGATCTGAACATGGTCGATATAATTGCGATTCCAGAGAGGCTCAAAAATTGCGTTAGCAAAACGAAACATCAAAATATTCTGAACGGTCTCTTTGCCCAGATAATGATCTATGCGATAGATCTGTGACTCGTCAAAGCAGCGGTGAATTATGTTATCTAATTCGACAGCACTGTGCAGGTCCCTGCCAAAAGGTTTTTCCACAACTAATCGACACGAGTACCCGGGATCAGACTCACGCGGACAGGACAATCCAGCCAGGCCAAGCTGTTCTACTATCGTCGTATAAAGAAAGGGGGGAACAGCAAGGTAAAAAATACAGTTGAAGGCAACTTTATATTTTTGGTCCAATTCACCGAGCCTGGTCTTGATATTTTCATAAAACGCAGCGTCAGCATAATCACCGCTTACGTAATAAAGTTTTTTAAGAAACAACTCAGAATCTTTGGCCGGGACATTTATTGACTGCTGGATAATTTCGCGAAACTGCTGGTCCGAAAGGTCCTTTCTGCCAACTCCCAAAAAATAGAATCTATCGTCAAGCAGCTGCCTTTGAAATATCTGCATAAGGCTTGGCAGAAGCTTTCTTGAGGTCAGATCTCCGGATGCCCCGAAAACAACCATCACGGTCGGCGGGGCAGTTGTCTCGGCACAAGCAATATCCCGATCAGTTATAGACGGCTTAAAATCCTGCATTGAAAGTGTTCCGGTTTTTCACAATATCTAATCTTCGATCGGCTCAAATTCATCTTTGCCGACTCCGCAGTCAGGGCATGTCCAGCCGTCGGATAAATCCTCAAAAGCAGTACCGGCTGCAGCTCCATTATCCGGATCGCCAACCGCCGGGTCATAAATATATCCGCACATAAGACATTTGTACTTTTTCATGCTACACTCCTTTGTCTTGTTTCGATTATTCGATATTCAATTGCTGAACTGAGAACTCAGCCTATTTTCATAAAGCGGCCAATTTGCCGCTCAAAGTTGCAATATGAGCCATCTCCTCGGCGATTATATGCTCGACTTTCCCCTGTCCTGCCGAAGAGGGTACGAGTTTTTCTAACCCAAGATAGAACGCAATAGAATCTTTCTCCGCCTGCAAAGCCATCCTGATGATATCCTCAACGCTCTCGCTTCCGGTCAGCTTTTCCGATGGATCGTCTTTGACGTCAAATACGTGACCTCCGGCCATTGCCTGAAGGTATAAAGCCATTTCGTTCTCAGGATCAAAGGCCCTTAATTCGCGAGCTTCTTCTGAAAGCTGTTTTCTCATGGCAGAAAAAGTTTTCACATGGTCGACTTCCATTTCCGCAAGTGCTAAAAGCATTGCCCTGACCTCGCCGTCAGAAACATTTCCTGCGGCTTTGTTGTAAAACTTGACGCCGTTTCTTTCGATTTGTTCGGCCATTTCGAAAATTTCATCTGCGTTAAATGTAATACCCATTACGCACCTCCTTCGCTTGTTGTTGGCGGTATAAAGATCCGCTGGGCCAGGTCCTTATCCATCATAAACAATGCTTGCGGACTGTCTTTGATGAGTTCAAGCTGCCCAACGATCGTGCCTGCATTATCTTCTTCTTCTACTTGCTCATTGACAAACCATTGGAGAAATATCTCTGAGGCATTATCTTTTTCTTCACGGGCAAGATAAACGAGATCATTGATCAAACCTGTCACCTTTTGTTCGTGCTCCAAACCGGATTTGAAAACCGAAAGCGGTGAATCCCATTCGGTCGGCGGTGCTTCGATCACATCAAGAGTTACTTTTCCGCCGCGCTCGAGTATATAATTAAAAAGCTTCATCGCATGAAACTGTTCTTCCTGGGTCTGCACCCGCATCCAGTTTGCCATGCCCGACAGGTTTGTCGACTCAAAATATGCCGCCATCGAAAGATAAAGATAAGCTGAATACAGTTCAGCATTCAACTGGCCGTTTAAGGCCTTTTGCATTTTCGTACTGATCATTTCCTATCCTTTCCACAATCCGTGAACATTACAATGTTCTCTTGCGGTTACCGAATCGGCCTCTACGCTGAATTTCGCCTCAGGTGCATCGCCGGGATCGAGGAACTGCCGGTAAGCCTTACCGTCCGCCAGCAATTCTATCCACTCGATATGATGCTCTTCGGTCATCGGGTGAGGTGTGCTCCCGATCGTTACTTTGTAACCGCCGTCGATCTTGTCTATCACCGGCACGTGTTTTTCTGTTGCTGCATCTGCCGTCTTTTCTTCCAGAAGTTCCATCGGCTGCCCGCAGCAGACCAGTTCACCGATACCGCCGTAAATCACTTCCACGATATTACCACATACCGCACATTTGTAAATTTGAAGTTTCTCAGCCATAATTGTCCCCTTTCATAATTTAAAAGTATCAGTTTACAATTCCAAGCTCTTTGTGTTTGACTAAAATTTGATCGGCCAATCCGTCCAGAGCTATAAAGTCATTATCTTTTGGGAAACCTTTTGTTAATACCGGCTCTAAGATCTCGGCTTTGAGATTCGGCAGCATAGCAGTCAACTGCTCGATCATTTTGCCGCCCCAGCCGAAGGAGCCTATGATAGAAGCAAACTTAGTCTTGGGCCGAAGTGCATTGGCTAAAAATGCCGCGTAAGCCGCACATGGATGCGGACCAATTAGCACCGTAGGCGAACCAATTACTATCGTTGCTGCATCGACCAGTGCGATCGCAAGCTTGCCGACATCAACTGTCGAAAGCTCGAATTGCTTTACCGTGATACCTCTCTCGATCAGGGCATCGGTAAAATATGATACCATCTTAGCGGTACTGCCATGCATGGAAACGTATGGCAGGACAACTTCATTTTTAACCGCATCAGATGCCCAGTCTCGATAAGCATCGACAATAAAATTGGGCCGGTTATGTACCGGGCCGT
>CBDUSK010000168.1:0-4215 GCA_965369915.1 uncultured Phycisphaerae bacterium | reverse complement strand
TTGGTCATTCTCCACACGGTTTTGTTGCCGGTTTCTTCGTCCAGCCGGGTGAGGACTTCTGTGCCGAGCTTAGGCGGCAGGTTTGATAAGATCAGAGCGATTGCCTGGGGCGGCTCATCCCCCAAAGCCGCTGCTATTTGAGATGCTGAAGCCGAGCCAATGGCGATAAACGGATCCTTGTCATAGATCGCTTTCTGCATCTGGGCCTTAAACTCGGCTGCTTTTTCTTTACCAGCAGCACCTTTGAGTACGGTGTCGATAAAACTCTTAATATGCAGGTTGCCCGCAACAGATTTTTGCAGCGTGGTACAGAATTCCTTGGCTGCAATGACGGCTGATTCCTTTCCGGCTTCCCCGGAAGCGTCAATGTGTGACAACTCTATTGCTAATTCCTGGACCACCTCTTGGGGTTGGCCTTTAAGAAGTTCTGTTGCGGTGGCAGGGTCGAGGTTTGTCAATAACAATGCCGCTTTATGTTTACCGCTCATGGATGCCATCGGTTAGGTCCCTTCTGAAAGCCATGTTGTAAAGAGCTGTTTTACATGGTCGGGATTTTGCTTTAATGCTGCGGATATTTGATGTCTAAATGCCGCCGTTGAATCATCCGATACTCCGGCAGGAAGCATCGCCATCTGACCGGGAAGCGCCTGATTTTCTGCGGTTTTACCTGAGACCTTTTTCTTTGCACCAGTGAATATTTTGAGGACAACAAGTGCGCATACTGCCAGTACCCCCATCGAAGACTGACGCGCGATTTCTATGTAACGGGAAAGCTTTTCATAACTGCCTGAATCATCCGCAATGATCACTGAACGCTGGAACGGCACATTTACCACGCTGAGACTTTTCTCATCTTTGAGCAGTTCCGGTCCGACGACGTTCCGTATGATCTGTGTTACTTCTTCAACCGTCATTATCATTGCTGTTTCGGTTGCCGGGGCGGGTTCACCTTCTGCGCCTTCCTCGGGAGCAGGTGGTTTGGGCACAGAAAGATCGACGATTGCTGAGACCGACAAAGAAGTTATCTTGCCGGGTACATCGATCCTCCTGGTTATGGTTTCCGGTACCTTGTATTTGTTTTCAACTGTTTCATCCTTTTTTATGCTGCTCGGACTTGTCTGTTTACCTTCTTCGGTGGTCCCTCCTCCTTCAGTAGTAGAAGTACTTTGAACGATCTCTTCGCTGGGCTGACCTTTTTCGTATGTTGTCGTCTCGGTTTGGATGCTGGTCATATCGATTTCTGCGCTGACTTTTATTGTCGATCGTCCCGGTCCAAGGACCACTTTGAGCATCTCCTGCACCTTTCCGGCGATTATCTGTTCTACCCGGGTCTTATAGTCCATAAAAGTATTTGCGCTGCTTACCACGCCGTTGCCGGAAGTTTCGCTGGTCAACAATCGTCCCTGACTGTTGACAACGGTAACATTTTCTGCGATGAGCCCGTCAATGGCCCCGGCGACCAGGTTTGTGATGGCGACTATGCTCGCAGGATTAAGCTGCCAGCCGGGTCTGAGCCTAAGCACTACCGCGGCAGTGGCGTTCTGGGGCTCGGTAGTGAACATTGTCTGATCCGGGCGGACAAGGTGGACCCTGACAAACTCCACACCGTCTATCATCTGAATAGTCATGGCCAGCTCATCCTGTATAGCACGGTTGTAATTTATCTGCTGGACGAGGGGGCTGACCCCGATTTTTTCATCGTCGAATAGCTTATAACCATCCCGGCCTCCCCGTGGGAGTCCTTCTTTGGCAAGAGATATACGTAACGGCATGACCTGCTTGTCCGGGACGTAGATGCTTCTACCGCCTGAACGCAATTGATAGGCGATGTCCTTTTCGCTGATCTTGTCGGCGATCACACCGGCCTCTTCAGGATTCAAACTGCTGTAAAGAAGACGCATATCGGGCTTAGTGGCCCATTTAGTCAAAAGTCCTGCGGTTATTACGCAAGCCAATAAGATGCCGAAAAGCAATGCCCGCTGGACGACGCCTACCTTCTGCCATACTGCATTTATGTTTTGCAGAAAATCCATTTCCTTTTGGTAACCTCTTGTTGTTTATTTAGTCCCGTTCAAATCTATCCGGCCCGGCGGGCAGAAACCTGCGCCCCGGCACTAAGCCAGCCGATCAAATCTGCATTTTCATAGTTTCCTTGTAAGCTTCTACGAGTTTATCGCGGACACCGACAAGTAACTTAAAGCTCATATCCGCCTTGGCGACCGAGGCCACAACTGAATTTATGTCCTGATTTTTGCCGGTGAGAAGATCCACCACGGACGCATCGGCCTTGTTGTGAAGTTCGTTAACATTGTTCAGGCTCTGAGACAGCACCTTTTTAAAGTCTGTTTTCGATTCTGGTGGCTTGGATGCCTGGGTTTTGGTAACAGATAAATTCGAAGAAACGGGATTGATACTTGGGTTAAAATTAATGGTCATTTCTTGTCCTCACTTAAGCTTGTAACAGTTCCAGACTGGATTTTACCATTGCTTGGTAACGTTTAAGAATAGCGGCGTTTGCCTGATAGGCCCGGCTTGCCAGGTTAAGGTTTATCAACTCCATGGGCATATCCACGTTCGGCATGGATATGTATCCTGAATCGTCAATTCTCGGGTCCCCGGGACTGCCCAGTATCTTCTGAAAATCGCTCATATCCTTGAAGACATCTGAGATTTCCACTCCGGATACCCCGTCTTTTGCCGCCTTGAATATGGCATCGATCCTTCGATACGGCTGACCGTCCCCGGCGTCTGTTGTCCGGGCGTTCGCGACGTTCGAGGAAATTATCTCCATCTGTTTGCCGTACGCCTTCAGACCGGAGACGGCTATGTCTATGGCACCGAACATGTCACCGTTAACGTTCATCTTTATGCTTCCTTATGGCTATCTTACTCTTATTGCGGCGCTGAACTGGCTGTATTTCTTTTTCAGCAGCATCATAAAGGCTCTGTGCCGCAGGGAGTTCTTGACCATTGCCCCGACTTCCGAGTCAAGTGAGACGTCATTACCGTTGGCTTTAACAGGAGTAGTATTGGGCTGATAAAACTCCGGCTTTATCTCGGACACATCGATCCTGCCGTTTGACTCGATGGCTTTGGCCAATAGTTCCTCAAAACGTAGATCGGTTCGCCTGTAACCGGGAGTATTCATGTTGGCTACATTGTTGGCGATTGCTTTTTGACGAAGACCCTCAGCCTTAAGACCGGCTTCGATATAATTTATCATGTTTATTTCATTAGCCACAAGGACTCTCCGAATTTGCACAATCAATCACTCCGACAAGAATGCAACGGGCGTGCCAAGCCGCAAATATTAGGAAATTGCACTTTCAGATGCCCGGTTTTGACTCAAAAACCCGTATTATACCGAACAGTTCCACTAAAGGGGGATATTCCGGCGTAAGGTTTCTATACAGTCCCGGCTTTTCTTTACAAATCCCGTTATTTGCCTAAAAAAGATGAAAAATCACGTTAAGAGTGGAAAAATCCACCGTTATGCTGGAAAATTTTGCCGTTTAGTCTCCTTTTGGGTATGTCAAAATCAAGACCAAATGTAAGTACAATAAATTATAACTTTAGTGATTACAATGAGTTACGGCATATAAATCTGTCCCCGGCAGGTAGAACTGGCACGATAATTGCTTCTAAAATAGAATATGCCCACTCTGTTTGGAGACAAATAATGTCTAATATGCTTACTGCATTACCCAATACTATCATTCCGATGGGACCGGATACGGCTGCGCCAGCGTCAAATTTGCATCTCGGTAAAGGAAAATCAAATCATGCTGATATGAGAAATCTGACCGCTGAACAGGCTAAAGGATATCGTTCCGAAGGGCAATTGACAGTGGAAAATCAGCCCAACAACGATACTGATATCGGCAGCCAGGTCAATGAAGGCAAGAGTGAAAATTTCCAGGAAGTACTTCAGAGGCAACTTTCCGAAGGATCTGATCAAAAAGAAGGACCATCTGATGACGAAAAAAGTGAATCCCATAAAACCGAGAAAACCAGCGATGATAAATCCTCCGAACAAACAGAGGTTATCCTGCCAAGCCTTTTAAAAGCCCTGAACCAGGTTCTGAACACTGCCTTGACCGGGAAAGGCAAGAGTAAGACCGGCTCAACTGCGGCGAACAATGAAAAAACTACATCAACGAATAATTCCGGCAAGGAAACTGTGCCGCAACAGAAAATAGTATCTGTTTCCAGTCA
>CBDUSK010000167.1:0-4258 GCA_965369915.1 uncultured Phycisphaerae bacterium | reverse complement strand
TTATTGGTCTCCTTCACTATTTGTTAAAGGTTCCTGTTCGGTGCCGCCCTTTAGCTCCTGCCGGATTTGCCCGACCTCATCGGCAAGCTTACCCAATTCCATCCGTATCAGTTTTTGCTCTTTCCTCGCACTGCCTAAAAACCTTATCAATTGAACTATCCCAAAAATAACCAACCCCCAAAAGCCAATGCCAACTAACAACATTATGCAGGGTACAATTGCAATCCAGACTCTGGGTGCTTGTTGCAACACCGGGCTACAAGGCTCGGCTGTTTGAACAACAGCGATAATTTGTGATATCATTTTTCCTTCCTTTCTTTTTTCGGATCGACTTTTTTCGATTCGAGCCAGCTATCGACATCGGCCCGGTCGAACTTGATGTTCTTGGAGCTTATTTTCATATAAGGCGGGCAGTCCCCGCTGGCGATGTACTTGTAAATCGTCCGCTTAGAATCGCCTAAATAAACCGCCAAATCATCTATCGACATCAATTGCATAAGGCCCAATCCTCTTAATTGTGCAGTAATATATCACAATATGCAGCGATATGCAACAAAATTCCAAAAAAAATTACGATTTTTTCAAAAATTCGCAGAAAACACAGAAATTACGGCACAACTGCTTTAGTAATAATGACTTAGTACGATCTCACAGCCGGTGAAAAATTGCGGCCTATATGTCCCAGCTTTTTTTATGGCAGGCTGAAAAATTGTTTACTGGTCGCAGTAACCGCCTCTGCAAACTCTTGTAAATCCATTTCTTTAACTTCGGCGATTTTTTTTGCGGTGTGGACGAGCATTGCCGGTTCGCAGGGCCGCTGGTTCCTTACAGGTTCCGGCGAAATAAACGGACAGTCCGTTTCTATCATTAACCTGTCGAGCGGGACAAGTTTGGCGGCCTGCCTTGTTTCGTCGGTTTTTTTGAATGTAACGATCCCCGTAAATGAAATGTAATAACCCCTGTCGAGTATCAGCTTAGTCTGTTCGGCGGTGCCGCTGTAACAGTGAATCACCACTTTTTTTAGTCGGCCGGTGAATTCGTCGAGTATCTCCATGCTCTCTTCGAAAGCCTGTCTCGTATGAACAACAACCGGAAGGTTTATTTCTGACGCGATCTGCAAATGCTTTCTGAAAATTTTCTTCTGAACATCTCTCGGCGAATGGTCATAATGAAAATCGAGTCCTGTCTCGCCGATGGCGACGATGCTGTCATTTTCGGCGGCGAGGTTTTGCAGAAATTCAAGGTCGCCGGGAGCGACCTGGTTTGCTTCATGCGGATGAAAACCCAACGCGGCGTACATGTTGTCATACTTCGGAACAAGAGCAAGGACTTTTTTTACCTGGTCAGGATCGGTGCCGACGGTGATCCATGAGGTCACGCCTGCGTCAATACTGCGGGCAATTACGCCTTCGACATCATCGGCTAATTCGGCAAAAGTCAAATGACAATGTGTATCAATCAGTTCCATTTGTAAACTTGTATATCACTCTTTCTTTTCAACAACGAAGACCACTTCAATTATCTCATCCCCGCGCTTTAGCGTAATAGCAAACTTTTCCGAGTTTTTCGGTATTGAAAAAAGAAAAGTCCAAAGATCTGTCATACTGAATGAGGAAACTTCATGATTATTGATTTTTAGAACGATATCATCCTTCTCAACTCCTTTCGTTTCAGCGGTACTGTTCGGCTCAACCGAATCAATAACAATATCAGTTTCCTTTCGAGCCAGGCCAAAACCATAATCGGGCAGAAAAAAAGAAAAATGTTTACCAAACCGTCCGAAATATTTGCCTTTTTTAAGATACATTTTGCGATTTGGAAAATCAAATGTAACCAAATGTTGAGATAAAAACTCAAGCCCCAGCAATGATCTGTTGGTTTCCAAAAAGAAAGTTTCTCCATATTCAATGGATCCAACCGAAAACTTATCTATCAATTTAATCTTTTTAGAAGCCAGGGATGCTATTCCACCAGCCGTTAAAGCATTTCCTTCTTTCACGATACTCTCACTTTTCGGCTGAACTTTACTAAATATCCCGCTTTTCAGATGATAGGCATTGGTTCCACCTGTATCAATCAAAAAATCTGCAGAGATATTATTGCCGATAATGCCTTTAACGAAAGGTAGATTGGATAGAAACTCGAATCGTATCGGCGATGGCAGGCCCCACTGGGGATGTTCATTTGTTGTCGGCCCAAGGAATGAAAATATATTCCCCTCTTTCTTTGACTTTAGAAATGAAACCTTGCGGTTATCAAAATCTATCTGAACTACATATCTTTTCAAAAAACTCATTCCAATAATGCCGTCAACTTTTTGCCCTGCACATGAATTTATCGGCGCAAGATCCAGGACTGCTACAAGCCTGCATTTCTTAAGACACAAAGAACCAAGATGAGCGTGCGGAGCGTGAAAAAATTCAACCGTTATCGGTTTTCCATGTGCTGCGGTTCCTTTTTTGGGCCACAAAAATCGTTTACCGAGCTTATCTTTTAAGGAAACATCGAATATCGTAGTAGTTGAACCTGTATCGAGCACGAATTGATATTCCTCTCCGTCAAATTTAACGGGAAGAGATATCAGCTTCGCACCACTTGGAATCGCAAATTCAGCCAGAACCTCAGGCTCGGCAATTTGTTCAGAAGACATCTGCGTAACAGTCGCACAGCCGACGAAAAGAAAAAGAACACAGATACACAAGCAGGCAGAATTTCTCAACAGTTTTTTTTGCATTATTATTTAGAACCTCTATGGTACAAACGCGTATTCATAATGTTTGATTTCGGCCGGTTCTGTCCCTATGGTTACCCAGCCGGTAACGCTGGGTTACAGGACGTCGGCGATAGCTTCACAGAGCCTGTCCATATTAGAAGGGGTCATGCCCGCGACGTTGATCCTGCCGGAGCCTACGATATAGATAGAATACTTCTCCCGAAGCGTATCGACCTGGGCCTTGTTAAGGCCGGAGAACGAGAACATGCCCTTCTGTTTAGTGATAAACGAAAAGTCACGCGTTACGCCTTTATCCTTTAAGGTTTTTACGAAAAGACCCCGCATTTCATTAATACGGTCGCGGATATCCTTGACCTCCAATTCCCACCTGGCTTTAAGCTCAGGGTCAGCCATGACGGTCGAGACGATCGCGCCGCCATGTGCCGGCGGGTTCGAATAACACCTTCGGATAGTAAGTTTCAGATGGCTGAAAGCTTTTTGAGCGGTCTCTGCGGAATCGCAAAGCACGGTCAATGCACCGGTGCGTTCATTATAAAGGCCGAAGTTTTTCGAAAAAGAGCTTGTGATAATCACTTCCGGGTTAGAGCCGCATAAAATACGCACACCGGCAGCGTCTTCATCGATGCCGTCGGCGAGGCCCTGGTATGCAAAATCGACAAGGGGCAAAAGTTTTCTTTCTTTGAGGACGCCGCTTATCTGTTCGAATTGTTCGAGGGTCGGGTCCATGCCGGTCGGATTATGACAACAGCCGTGCAGGAGAACTATCTGCCCCCTGGGTATTTGCTTGAGGGCGTTTATCATCGCGTCAAAATCGAGACACTTATTTTCCTCATCGTAATACGGATATTTTTCGACTTTGAAACCGGCGTCACCGAATATTCCCATGTGATTTGCCCAGGTCGGGTCGCTTACCCAGAGCGCAGCATCGGGACGGACCTTCTTGAGGAATCCGCCGGCAATACGCAGCGCCCCGGTGCCGCCGGGGGTTTGTGCGGTTACGGCCCTGTTGGTTTTTATGATATCGCTGTCAGGGCCGAACAATAATTGCTGAACGACGGCGGCAAAATCCTTTCCGCCGGGGATGGGAAGATAACTTTTAGAAGTTTCGGTCTCGAGGATCTTTTCCTCCGCCTTTTTCACGGAATCCAGAATAGGAGTCTTTCCCAGCTCGTTTTTGTATATTCCGACGCCGAGGTTTATCTTGTCCGGGTTCGTGTCGTTCCCAAAGGCCTCGCTTAAACCGAGGATCGGATCAGCAGGGGCCATTTGCAATTCTTCAAACATCCGTCTACCTTTCAGAAAAAAACTTCATTTTTTGATACGCAATTTTATATTTTCAAGGTGTAAATACGTTCCGGTAATGCCTTATTCGAACAGGTCCTTTTTTGCCGAGCACAACCGCAATGACATCGAAACGCAGCGGTTTGTTATTTACGTTATATGTTTTGAGAAAGAACCTGGCCGTTCGTACGAGCTTTGTTCGTTTAGCCGGATTGACAGCATCCTGTGCCTGTGCGAAATCCT
>CBDUSK010000166.1:0-4276 GCA_965369915.1 uncultured Phycisphaerae bacterium | reverse complement strand
GCTTCCGGTGCAGCACTGCCGTCAAAGGAATTATTATCGCAGACCAGGCTTGTTGAGGTAGCAGATGATGGTGCGGCGATCAAGCGTATCAAGGAACTTAAGGCGATTGAACCCGGAATAGTCGTATCGGTCAGAGTAAAACTTGACGGCCGCGGAGTCGAGCGTGTCCTTGAACTTGCTGAAAACGAAAATGTAGAAGCAATTCATTTTGTTGCAGATATGAACGGTGACGAAATCGGAGTCGAGAGACCGAGTTTTGTAAAAGAAATGATACGCGAGATCCATACGACCCTTATCAATCGCGGCACAAGGGACGAAATTACGCTGATAGCCGGCGGCGGGATAGCACTTCCCGAGCATATGGCAAAAGCAATGCTCTGCGGAGCCGATCTGACGAGCACGTATCTGCCGTTATTGATCGGGCTGGAATGTCATCTATGCAAAGTCTGTAAGCCGGGACGGCCTTGTCCGGCAAAACTTGAGACAATTGATCCGGACTATTCTGTCGGCAGAATGACGAATCTTGTTGCGGCATGGCACAGTCAGTTTATCGAAGTCATGGGTGCGATGGGGATGCGAGAAGCACGGCGATTGCGTGGTGATGCGGGCCGAGCATTATTTTTTGAAGAATTAGAGGAGCAGAGTTTTGGCAGACTTTTTGGTTTACGAAAATAATCTTGAAGATATTCTTCCGGAAAGTACGTTAAAGACGCGCATGCCGCAGACCGAGGTATCTCGTGAGATAAAACCTGCGCCGCCTCGTTATCGTAATGAGCTTTCCAAGTATCTTATCCGGCGCAGTGATAAGTGCATAAAGTGCGGTAAATGTGCCCAGATATGTCCGAAGGGCGTGCATGTTCTTAAGGCGGGTTATAAATATTTCGCGCAACCTAAAAGTTATCGTTGTATCGGTCCGAACTGTGAAAAAACCGACCATTACTGTATTGCACAATGCCCAGCGGGCGCACTGCGGATGGTGGAAAGCCCGATGATGAAAGTTCTGGGCGATCCTCGCTGGCCGGCGGATATGCTGCTTGCGACGTGGATGATGGCTGAGAGTGGCCAAGTGCCTTCTGAAGAATATGATCTTGAATACCGTCACGGCGATTCCGGCGGCGGATTTGACCGTTTAAGGTTCAAGTTCCCTAAAAAAGTTCCGGCAAAGATATCGGCCGACGAAGTAGATACGAGTATCGAGTTGAATCTGCGTGACGACGACCGGGTGAAGATCAAGATCGACGTTCCATGGTACGGCGGTGGTATGTCGTTCGGTTCGGTCAGTAATGTGACGCAACTGGCAAAAGCACGAGCTGCTGTTGCCTGGAACACGTTTACCTGCACTGGCGAAGGCGGATATATGGAGCGTCTTCGTCCGTTCGACGACCATATGATCACGCAGGTAGCGACGGGTTTGTTCGGTGTGCGTGAAGAGACGATCCAGCGTGTGCCTATTATAGAATTCAAATATGCCCAGGGCGCCAAGCCTGGTCTTGGCGGCCATTTGCTGGGTGATAAAAATACCGAAAGTGTCGCTCAGATGCGGGAGGCGGTATTAGGAATATCGTTGTTTTCTCCGTTCCCGTTCCACAGTGTGTATTCCATCGAAGACCACATGAAACACATCGAGTGGATAAAGCATGTGAACAGGCGTGCCTTGATCTCGACGAAAGTATCAACTCCGACAGATGTCGATATGGTTGCGGTGGGGAGTTACGCGGCTGGGACGCATATAATCCATATTGACGGCGGTTACGGCGGCACAGGTGCTGCCCCTGATATCGCTAAGAAGAATATTGCGATGCCGATCGAATACGCCATTCCAAAGGTGCACGGATTTCTTGAGTCCGAAGGTGTCCGTGATGAAGTTGTCCTGATAGCCAGCGGGGGGATACGATCGGCCCACGATGTTGCAAAAGCCATAGCTCTTGGGGCTGACGGTGTTGTTGTAGGCACTGTTGAGCTTGTAGCTCTCGGATGTGTCCGATGCGGACGCTGTGAAAGCGGTCGCGGTTGTCCCCGCAGTATCGCTACTACGGACACAGAACTGGCAATAAAGATAGAGCCTGAATGGGCCGGCCAAAGGCTCATCAATGTTTATAATGCATGGAGGAATGAGCTTGTGAAGATCCTCCAGCGATTGGGTATGAAAAGCATACGCCAACTTCGCGGCCGCTCGGACCTTATGATACATCTTGATTACGACAATGAACCGGAGAATAATTCATGAACACAGACATGATACAAAGATATATCGATTCCAAGAAACGCCTCGTCGAAGGTTTTGGGCTTGGCGCAGTTGTCAGGAAAGAAGCCGAAGAGGGCGGCTGCGGTGTTGTGGGTTTTTGCTGTACGGAGCCGGTGCCCGGCAGGCATATTCAGGAACCTTCCAAACAGATGCACAACCGTGGTAACGGAAAAGGCGGCGGCGTTGCAGCAGTAGGATTTGTGCCGGAGCAGCTTGGCGTCAGCAGGGAAGTACTTGATGAGTATTATATGCTTCATGTGGCATTTCTGAAACCCGAAGTCCGGCAGGAGCTTGAGAAGAAATTTATCACTCCGAACTTCGACGTAACTGCATCAGGTATGCTTGAGACAGTTGATGACTGGAAATCCGTGCCGGGTCTTGAGGTAAAGCCGCCGGATGTCTGCCGTTATTTTGTTCGAGTTAAGCCAAAGGTCCTTGATTCGTTTATAACCGAGAACAAGCTCGAAGGGCTTGACCGTTGCGATATCGAAGATGAATTTATCAACCAGAACAGCTTTAAGCTGAACCAGGAGTATTATGCTTCTCTTGGCGAGCAAAAAGCTTTTGTTCTGTCTCACGGCAGGAATATTATGATACTAAAGGTCGTCGGTTATGCCGAAGCGATAACACAGTATTACAAGATCGACGATCTTTCTGCGCATGTGTGGATCGCACATCAGCGTTACCCGACAAAGGGACGAGTATGGCATCCGGGCGGAGCTCATCCGTTCGCGGGGATCGATATGGCGTTGGTGCACAACGGCGACTTCGCGAATTATCATTCTGTTACGGAATATCTGCTGCAGCGCAACATCCGGCCGCAGTTCCTTACCGATACAGAAGTTGCAGCACTGATGTTCGATCTGCTCGTGCGGACGTATCATTATCCGCTGGAATATATTATCGAGGCATTGGCGCCGACAACGGAACTTGATTTCGATAGTCTTGACGCTGAGAAGCGGAAAATATACCGTGCCATCCAGGCGACGCATATTCACGGTTCGCCCGATGGTCCGTGGTTTTTTATTATTGCCCGGAACATCGTTCGTCAAAAGCAGTTCCAGCTTCTCGGCATAACTGATACCGCGATGCTTCGTCCCCAGGTTTTCGCCTTTTGTGACGGCGAAGTTCAGGTGGGGCTGATATGCTCGGAGAAGCAGGCGATAGATGCAGCGCTTCATAGTCTATCACAGGAAGACAAACGGATATGTCCGGTAGCGGACCGATACTGGAACGCCCGCGGGGGCAGCCATACCGACGGCGGTTCGTTTATGTTCAATATTGCCCCTGATCCGAAGGGCAAACTGCGAATGACCTGTATGGACAAATTCGCAAAGCCTGTTCCCATGCCTTGCGGTAACCAAGGCTATGACTTCGCGAAAGAGCCGGACCGTTTATCCGGCGGTAATATTAAAAACCAGATCACGGGATTATTTGATAGCGGCAAAGCTGAAACTCTTTACGAATACGTCAGGGACAAAATTGAGCTGTGGTCTTTCGATGATATCCGTATTGCGTGCAGCAGGATTACCGACATTGCGCAGGAGCCGTCGAATACTGCAGCATCAATAAAAGCACTGACAATGCTGAACGACCGCAAATACACAACCGGGACTAAAAAACGTTCTCATATTCTTCATATTGTGCGCAGCGAACTGAGTCGGCTTTTCGATGAACTTCCGGGAATTTCGGACCAGGCTAACGAGAATATCTATCGCCGGGTTGATTTTGAAAACCGTCGGACCATTGGAGAACCCGGTTACAATGACAGTACTCTTGTGATAGACGCCGCGTTGTTCCCGGCCGAGGGGCCCGAATGCGACGCTGCGATACTGGTGAACGGTTATTTCAAAGGGTGGAAGCATTTTATCGTTTATAATTGCAAGGGCCAAAGATATACTGGCTGCGGGCTTGGGCCTGAGACAGATGATGTTACGATAGATGTTTACGGCAGTTCCGGCGATTACCTCGGCTCCGGGCTGGATGGACTTACAATCACAGTGCACGGAAACGCCCAGGACCAGATAGGAC
>CBDUSK010000165.1:0-4291 GCA_965369915.1 uncultured Phycisphaerae bacterium | reverse complement strand
TGCCTTAAGATCGAGATCGAGAGTCTTCGGCGTACTCGGTAACCATGACAAATATGCTATGGCCGAAGCTTTAGCCGGTCTTGGAGTCGAGATGCTGATCAATGAAAATGTATGCCTTGAAAAAAACTCCGAAAAGATCTACCTGGCAGGGATGGATGATTGCCACTATTACGGCGCTGACGATCTCGAATCGGCCGATGCCGGCATAACCGATTCTGCTTTTAAGATCATGATCTGTCATTCTCCCAAACAATATCTCAAAGTCGAAAGCGCCGGGTTCGACCTTTACCTGGCCGGTCATACCCATGGCGGACAGGTCTGTCTGCCGGGCGGAGGAATTCTCGTAAAAGGAGCATCGGTCCCGCGGAAAATTTTGAAGGGAAAATGGCGTTATCGCAGCATGACCGGATATACCTCGCGAGGTGTCGGGGCTACCTGTCTTCCGGTACGTTTCTTTTGTCCGCCGGAGATGACATTTATTACGCTTAAAAGAAGTGACGGTTGCGGGTTACCTGCCGACGGCAATAAATAATTGAGTTTTGAAAAGAATGATGATATCCTTACCGCCGGCTGGATATAAAACAAGGTAAATGAAAGGGACAAGATATGGCCGATGCTGATTCTGTGAAGGAAGCGAAGAAGTTTTATGAAGATATTCCTATGGAAACACCGGGTTTTTTTCTTAAGGGTTCGGGTTCGCTTGACTGGGGAATGAAAAACCGGCTGGCAAGGATATTTAATCCCGAATCGGCTAAGACGGTAATGCTGGCGATAGACCATGGATATTTCCAGGGACCTACGACGGGCCTCGAACGTATCGATTTGAATATCGTACCCCTGATGCCATATGCCGATGCGCTGATGTTGACCAGGGGTATCCTGCGTACAACCGTTCCGGCGACTATCACAAAGCCCATCGTAATGAGGTGCAGCGGAGGCCCCAGCATCCTCAAGGAACTTTCCGATGAATATCTCGCCGTCGATATCGAAGATGCCATCCGTATGAATGTCGCCGCTATAACCCTGCAGGTCTTTATCGGCGGCCAGTACGAATCGCGTTCGGTACATAACATGACCCGCCTGGTGGATATGGGTTTGCGTTACGGGATACCTACGATGGCGGTTACTGCGGTTGGCAAAGATATGGCCCGGGATGCGAGATATTTCCGCCTGGCCTGTCGTATCTGTGCCGAACTCGGTGCCCAGATCATCAAGACTTATTATGTTCCGGAAGGTTTCGAGACCATCACCGCTTCCTGCCCCGTTCCGATCGTGATGGCCGGCGGCAAAAAGATCCCCGAACTTGATGCCCTGACCATGGCATATAATGCGATCCAGCAGGGTGCGTCAGGTGTGGATATGGGCAGAAATATCTTCCAGAGTGATGCACCCATAGCCATGATCCAGGCAGTAGGTAAGGTTGTGCATGAGAATATGAAGCCTAAAGATGCCTTAGACTTGTATCAAACCTTGAAGAAAGAAAACTAAAATGCCGGAAGATAAGAACAAACGGCTTTCAAAGATACTGCCGATCCTGCGCGGGCTTTTAGCAGAACCTACCGGCAATGATGATATACCGTATAAGCCGGTTGTCCTGTCTCTTCTTGAAGGATCAAGATCTGAGGATAAGGCTGTATTGAATATTGGTTCACTCCAGCAGGATGATGACCGGATAAAGGAGCAAGTTAAAGCAGCTATCGAGTCCTATGGATCTGAAAAAAACTTAAAACCTAAAACAATTTTCATAAAAGATGTTGGCACAGTTAGCGTAAGCCGGACGTCTGCAAAGGCTGGCTTACCTTTGCAAGACAAAGTTGCCTTGGTTACCGGAGCCGCCGGTGCCATCGGTTACGGTATCTGTAAAGGTCTTTTGGAAAATGGCTGTTTTTTAGCGGCGACCGATCTGGCAGGTAAAAAGCTGGATGATTTTGTTGCTGACCTTAAACAGAATTTTCCGGCCCAGGTCATAGGTGTTGCAATTGATGTTACAGATGAAGCTTCTGTTAGAAATGGTTTTACCGAGGTGATCCGGACCTGGGGCGGCATCGATATCGTTATTATCAACGCAGGTATTCCATTGGTTTGTCATTTAAAGGATATGGATCTTGAGGCATTTCGCAAGCTGGAAAAGGTCAATGTCGAAGGGGCGATGCTTACCCTTTCATACACCGCCCGTCATATGATCCTCCAGAGAACCGGCGGCGATATTATCATTATGTCCACCAAGAATGTTCCCAGCCCCGGCGCCGGCTTCGGTGCCTACAGTGCGACCAAGGCAGCCTGCCATCAGCTCGGCCGGATCGCCAGCATCGAACTGGCTCAATATGATATTCGCGTCAACATGGTCGCCCCAGATGCCGTTTTTGCCGAGGGAAAATACAAATCCGGCCTCTGGGAAGAAATAGGACCCGACCGAATGAAGGCACGAGGACTCGATGAGAAACAATTACAGGAATATTACCAGAACCGCAATCTGTTAAAAGCCAGGGTCACCGGCCGGCATGTCGCAAATGCCGTCCTGTTTTTCGTTACACGTCAAACCCCAACCACCGGAGCTACTATACCGGTCGATGGCGGCCTGCCGGACGCGACTCCGAGATAAAATAATAGCAGTTTCCATCTGAAGAGGTTTACTGACATATTATTCATGTCTTGCGAACAGAAAGTATCCATCATTGACTATGCCTCAAAATGCTTGTATAATCTTCTCGTATATTAATAATATTATGCTCTAAGAGGTTATTCCATGTCTGACGGATCACCGACTATAAGTTTTTTGGGAGCTGCGGAAAACGTTACCGGTTCACGCTACCTTCTGCAGGTAAACGGTCTTAATATCCTTGTTGACTGCGGGCTTTACCAGGAAAGGGACCTGCGGGACAGGAACTGGGACAAATTTCCGATCCTGCCGAACACGATCGACGCTGTTCTGCTGACCCACGCCCATCTGGACCATTGCGGCCTGATACCGAAGCTTGCAAAGGAAGGCTTCCGAAACAAAATTTACTGTACTGCCGCCACAGCCGAGATCGCAAAGATAGTAATGCAGGATTGCGGCCATCTGCTCGAAGAAGACGCCGCCTTCAAACGCAAGCGTCATAAACGTGAGGGAAGAAAAAGTTCCCGCCCGATCGAGCCTTTGTATACTTGCGATGATGCCCTGGCCTGCTTCGACCTTTTTTCGCCTGTTAAATACAAGCAGGTCATCAAAATGGGCCGGGATGTCGAGGTTACTTTCTGCGATGCCGGCCATATCCTCGGCTCGTCCGTGATCAAGGTCAAGTTCCCTCTGAACGGCGAAACGCGCACTATCCTGTTCTCCGGTGATATAGGCAGAAATGACCGGCCGATCATACAGGACCCGGCAGTTTTAAACGAAGCCGATTACATACTTATCGAATCGACCTATGGCGACAGAACTCATGAAACCATAGAAGATACCAGGGCAAAACTTGCCGATGCTGTAAATTCCACTAAGCAGGCCGGTGGGAATATTATCGTCCCCAGCTTCGCCATAGAACGTTCACAGGAAATTCTCTATTACTTAAATGAACTCCAGCTCGAAAAACTGATACCGCCGTTGAAGACTTTTCTCGACAGTCCCATGGCCGTGCGCGTTACCGACGTCTTTAAGCATCACCCCGAGATGTTCGACGATGAGATGACCGAGTACATGAAGCATCACGAATCGCCCTTTGATTTTCACGGCCTTAAAATGGTCCGCTCCACCAGAGAGTCCAAAGCCATAAATAAGATCAAGGACACGATCATGATAATCGCCGGCTCCGGAATGTGCACCGGCGGCAGGATAAAGCATCACCTCGTAAACCACATCTGGCGTCCGGAAAGCACGGTGCTGTTTGTCGGATACCAGGCCGTCGGAACACTCGGAAGACGGATCGTCGAAGGCGCCGAAGAAGTCAGGATACTCGGTAAGACCTATCAGGTCAAAGCCCGCATCGTCCAGGCGTTGGGCTTTTCTGCGCATGCCGATAAAAATGAACTGCTCGAATGGCTCTCGGGCCTGAAAAAGGCCCCGAAACATATCTTTGTCGTCCACGGCGAAACGAACGCAGCCCACTATTTCGCGAAATATATTACCGAGAAAAAAGGATGTAACGCCTCGGTCCCGCATTATAAGGACACCGTAAAACTCGATTGATCCTTGAGCATAAAATATCAAGTTTTTAAAGAGCAAAATTAGTTTATATATAACATACCATTGGGTTCGTTTTTACAAAAAGGTCTCGTAAATTTGCCGAAATCTCCATTATTAAGCTTAAAATGGGTT
>CBDUSK010000164.1:0-4416 GCA_965369915.1 uncultured Phycisphaerae bacterium | reverse complement strand
CGGCCATGCGGTTCAAGTGGGGCGTCTTGTTGAGTGTTGACCCGAAAGGCTCAATATCGCCGTACCCCATGTCGTCGATAAAGATCACGACAAAATTGGGTTTCTTAAAGGAGCTTCCGCTTTTTGCCGTTGCTGAAAAAACCCCTTTTGTGCAACCGTTCAGCACGGCGCCTGTCACACCTGCACCCATCAATTTAAAAAAATCACGACGGCTTATTTTCCGCATTTTACATTTCATTTTGCTTTTTCTCTATCTCGAGTTTATTAGACGATTGAACGACCTTTAGACCCTTAATCGTTATCCATTGGGCTTATTCTTCTTGTTCTTTTTTTTCTTCTTAGGACTCTCGTCTTTGGGACGGCCATAAACGGCCTCAAGTGCTGCTTTGCGTGCTGTTTCGTCGTAGCGTTTTTCAAATGCCGGCAAAACCGGATCGCCTGTACGCTTCATCCATGCTGACAACTGGCCTCGCAACTTATCAAGCGGTTTTTTATATTTGTCATCATCTATCAGATTGACCAGACAGTCTGGATCTTTCTCCATATCATAGAATTCTTCAAGAACCCTATAGCGGAACATCTTGACACGCCCGGCGATATACTCATCTGTCTTTGCAGATTCATTCATGGCTTTCATGGACATACCTTCGTTGTTGTTTTTATACCAGTATGTCCCGTCACTGAACGCATTAAAGATATATCCGTATTTACCGTTCTGCACACATCGCATAGGAACCGAAGCACCGCCTGCCTTGTTGTCGATCTGAGTAAATACCATTTTCCGTCCGGCCTGCGACTTCCCGTCCAGAAGTGGGACAAAAGATACGCCATCAAGTTTCTTAGGCCCTTTAACTTGCGTCGCTTCCAGTATCGTCGGCAAAAAGTCTACACCGGAGATAAAGTGCTTCCGGTCCGCCGTTTTACCCTTAACACGCCCAGGCCACCGTACGATCCATGGAGTTAGAGTACTTGCAAGATAGACGTTACACTTTGCAAACGGAACGGCGATACCATTATCAGAAAGAAACATTACCAGCGTGTTATCTTCAAAGCCGGACTCGCAAAGCGCCTGCATTGTTTTTCCAAACGTATCATCAAGCCTGCGTACCGAATTCTGGTAATAGCTGATTTCCTTACGTACATCAGGCAGGTCGGGGAGGAACCCCGGGACAGCGGCCTCGTCGGGACCGTAGTACCGCGACGGTTTGGAGGCATCCTTTTTGAGTTTTCCCGGTTCCTGAAAAGGCCGATGCGGATCGTGAGAGTTAACCATGAAATAGAAAGGTTTATTTGCTGTCTTGCAGTTGGCAAAGAAATCCCTGCACCTTTGGTAATAGATATCGGGATTCCGTCCATCACCAAGATCTTTCTTGTCAAACGAATAGTCCCACTTACTATGTTCGTTCGGTGTAGAATGTTTGACCTTTCCCAGAACTCCTGCCATGTATCCGGCGTTTTTGAACAGATCAATAACATTCGGCACGTCATCGCGTGTATGCATAAATCCCATCGCCCCGCTGTTATGACCATAAAGTCCCGTGCCAAGAATTGCCCTCGATGGCATGCAGATCGCCGCGTTTACATGCGCACGGAAAAAACGCATACCTTCTTCGGCAAAGCGATCCAGGTTCGGCGTCATCCCTTTCGGCTCGCCGCCAAAGCACCCAACCGATTTGCAATGCAGATCGTCGGCGGTAAACAGCAAAACATTCAACGGCAAATCATTTTTCGCAGTATCGGAAAAGCCCCAACTTGAATTCGGCGAACACCCTACCACGCCCAAAGAGCATATGGCTGTTCCTAAACCTTTAATGAAACTTCGTCTGTTCATCATGGTTCAATACCGCCTGGCATAGGTCAAATTCACCTTTAGTTTCGTCTCACTCTATTTTGGCAGCCACTTTTTGTGTTCTTCGATCACCTTTGCGTATTCAGCTTTATCTGCGAGGTTGGTCCATTCCCATGGATCTTTCGAGTGATCGTATAATTCTTCGGCGCCGTCTGAATATCTTATGTATCGCCACCGGTCGGAGCGCACTGCATGATTTCCTTTTCCCATCGTCATAATCGCCGGATCCCACTTCTGCCTGGGATTCTTCAGCAGCGGCACAAGACTCTGTCCATCTATTCGGTCTTTCGCCTCGAGCCCCGCCAGCTCAACAAGTGTCGGATAAATATCGATGAGCCCGACAGGCCTGTCGCAGCGGCTGCCTGCTTTTGTTACACCGGGAGCAACAATAATAAACGGTACATGATTAGCCTTCTCCCAAAGAGTAAACTTCACGCACGATTCCTTATCGCCAAGATGGTATCCGTGGTCTGCCCACAAAATGATGATCGTATTATCCGCTTTCCCGGAAGCATCGAGCTTGTCCAGCAATCGCCCAACCATCTGGTCCGCAAAATCCGCCGACGCCTGGTAGCACTGCACCATCTTCTTAAGGCTGCCCGGATCGTTAACCGGTTTGGCGGTGGTGTTTTGATAAATAAAATGTTCCCTATGCGCCATCTCCTTGCCCAGTACACCCACGTCATCCAAATCGTTCTCTTTCATCTCCGGCAGTTTGGTTTCGTCGAACGGGTACTTCTTGAAAGTTTCCGCGGGCGCATAGAACGGTAGATGCGGTTTGAATATTCCCGCAGCCAAAAACAAAGGCGATGCTTCGTCCTTCTCGGTTTCCATAACATTTTCGCACCACTCGATAGTATCCAGATCGATCATCTTAAGCGAATGTTCACCCCAGTCGAAATGCATACGGTTAAGCGGCTTGGTAGTGTGCCCGTTGTAGTTTTTACCGATCCACCTCGCCGGCAGCATTTTAAAGAACTTCTGAAACGAAGGTTTCCCCGGAATGTCCTTACCGGTCTTGCCATGGTGGAATATCTTACCCGCCCCGCGCGTCCGGTAGCCGCCGGCCATAAAATAACGTGACAGCGTCACCGCATCAGGCATCATTTTCGCCCACGCATCACGGTTATCGTAAACGCCGCTGTTAAACGGCTGGATCCCGGTCATCACCGCCGCCCGAGACGGACAGCACGCAGGCGCCGCGCAGTAAGCCCTGCTAAAGAACATTCCGCGCCCGGCCAGACGCTGAAGGTTCGGCGTCTTGACAGGATTATTCGGATCAAACAGCGTAGTCCAATCGTTCATATCGTCAATAGCAATAAAAAGAACATCGGGCCGTTTCCGCGATTGCTTCTTAAACAGTTCAATAGAGCAACCAGAAGTAGCAAAAACAGCAATACTCGCCGAGACATAATTCAAAAAACTACGCCGATTCATTCCAACTCCCAATAATTTTCAAAATCACCAACAAAAACTCGCCTGGTTGAACTTCATTTTACTGCTCGTAGCTTTCTTGCAGAGCACCTCTGACTCCGTTAATATACCTTATCGCAAGGCGCCGGCGGCAGCGCCTTGGACAGTTATAATAAACAACTGCCTGGCATTATCGACCCATCCGGGAACCAGAAGCTTGTTGCCCTTCCTGTTCCATCGCGGGGCGCCGTCAATTCTCATCCTGGTTTTACTATAGGGCCCCCGGCTGAATTCAGTGGATCTGACAAACTGATCGTCCGTCAAGCGATAGATCGTATAGAAATTTACATCACCTGTTGAGGCGCCATTGGCAAACATCTTGCCGTTGGGTGAAAGCGAAATATCGCCTCCGGGCTTTGCAAACGTACCCGGTTTTCCAATGCTGCCCACCACTTTTTTCTTGACAACATCATACAGCACCTGCTCGGATTCGATAGCGCCGATCGCAATATTCCCCATGCCCCACTCGGGATGGCCGCCTATATAGTCTTGTTTAGTAAGCCCTGTGCCGTCGCTATTGACGGTAAATATTTTATTAACCTTCTTGGTGCTGCTGCCCTGGGCGCCCCTGGCATAAAACAAAATCTTATCGTTGGCCCGATTCCAAAGCGTATGGTTGATGTAATAAGAAGCCGTATGCTGATCGCATAAATCGGCTAACTGTTTATAGTTTACCAGCAGTTCTTTTTCGCCTGTTTTGATATTTACTTTAAATATCCCGTCATCTACGGGTGCTTTTTGCTCCCCGGTCCAGTCGTACGCGCCGAGATAACCCGTAATCGGCCTCAGCCGTTCCATACGGGCGTAATTAATCGCCAAAAAATACCCGCCCAGCGAAGCGACGCCGCTGTTGCCGACTGGCGTGTCTTCAAACCTGTATTCCTTAACTCTCTTACGCTTCTTTATATCATAGAGAACCGTGAATATTTTTCCGGTTTTGGCGTCGCGGTCATTAAAGAAAAATTGCGTTTCCGCCGATTCGGGATTCCAGTACATCATCGTACCCTGCTGCAAATTCCAGGCACGAGTTTCTTCCACATATTCGATTTTGTACTTATTATGAGTATCGATGATCATTATTTTGGCCGATTCGT
>CBDUSK010000163.1:0-4432 GCA_965369915.1 uncultured Phycisphaerae bacterium | reverse complement strand
ACAACAGCGGAAGTTTTGAAATCCTTGCTATCAGCATCTTGTCACGTTGTGTTTCTGTTTCATCTTTTTTATCTGTTTTACCTTTTTTCTTCACAGCCTTTTTCTTAATGATAGCATCGAAACCCGCCCCAGAAGCCTCACTAAGTCTTTTAGCTTTAACTTCTTTAAGCCGTTTTGTAATATACTCTCGCAGTTTTTTCTGTAGGTTATTCGGTTGTCTTGCGGACTGAATGACCGAAGCAGTTATTCCTTCGCCGGATATGTGTACTTTATTTGCACCTCTAAGCTCCTGGCCTCCAACGGTAATTTTGACCGTTGTTCCCTGCTTTGCACCTGCAGGATAAACATAACCTATATGCGGCGCGGCCCAGGCGACCGCCGAACAAAATACTAAAATGAAAACTAAATTTTTGCGACTAAACAACAAATCTATAATTCCTCTTTATCATGCGATTTCTTTAATATACTTGCCGCCTTCTTTTGCATCTGGCGCCACTTTAACCTGCAATGCTCGCGGGTTTGGCAAAGGGCCGTCGGGGTCGATCCCAAGTTTTTTATATACTTCTCTTATCAGGTCCTGTGGGTAGACGGGTTTTTGCGCAACTTCTGTACCATTTTCGTTCGTCTCGCCCAGAACTACGCCGCCCTTAAAGCCGCCGCCTGCGATAAACGTGGAAAAGCATTTGCCGTGATGTCCCCTGCCGCCGTTCCATGGCGGGTCCCATGCGACCTTGGGGGTTCTTCCAAACTCTCCGCCGCACCATACTATGGTACTATCGAGCAATCCTCGCTGCTTCAGGTCCTCCAGCAAAGTCGCCAGCGCGCTATCCAACTCCGGTAGTTTGCGATCCATGATGCTAAAGTGCTGCTTGTGAGTATCCCATCCTTTATAGTTAATCGTGATGTAGGGGACGCCGTGCTCGACGAGCCTGCGTGCGGTAAGACATGCCTGACCGAAACTGTTGCGTCCATACTTTTTTCTTAGCTCATCGGTTTCCTGCGAAAGATCGAACAGTTTCCTGGCGTCGCCAAACATCAGATCATAAGCTTTATCTTCGCACTTATCGAGCTGCTGAAAATGCTCATTATCTTTCATGACTTTTCCAAGAGAATTGAGATCGTGCATAAGCTGCCTTCTGCTTCGCTGCCGCTGATCGGAAATACCTTTTGCAATTATGCCTTCTACCACAAACGGTGTTTTATTCGGATCGCCGCCGGTAACGAAAGGCTTGCAGCTGGGGCCCAGGAAACCAGCCTCAGAAAAACGTCCCTGCGCCTGGGTCATAACGATATACGGCGGAACCAATCCTTTGTACCCTTGCTTATATCCTTTGAACTGCGAAACCACCGCACCTACAGATGGATAGACCAATCGCCCGGGCTCATGTCCGGTCTGGACGAGGTATGAGGCTGTTTCGTGACCGTTTACGCCGTGTGTCATGCTCCGGATGATCGAGTACTTGTCCGCCTGTTTTGCAAGTAAAGGGAGTTTTTCGCATATCTGCATGCTGCTGACATTGGTCGATATTGGTTTTTTATATGGGCCGCAGTAGTCATAGCCGGCAGCGGGCTTAGGATCGAACGTATCGATATGGGAGGGGCCTCCCCACATCCATATTTGTATTACGGATTTTGCCGAAGGCTTCAGTTTTAACGGAGCAGAATACAGCTTTTGCTGCAAAGGATTTAGCAATGAAACTCCCGCAATGCCGAGGAGTCCGCTTTTTAACAGTTGTCTTCGGTCAATTAAATTTTTATTGTCCATGCTGTCTTCCCGTTTATATGTCAGTTTTAATGCCGGTATAAAAATTCCTTGGTATTTATCAGTGCCCATACGAGATCGTTCGTAGCCTGATATGTTTTAATTTTCTTGGTTTGATAGTATTTTTGCACAGCAGCGGTTTCTTCATGCGTCGGCCAACGTGATAAAATACTTAAATAGATCATTTTGATAAGTCTTTGACGGTCCTTCCCGCTTGTTTTTATATATTTTCTCAGAACCTGGCTGCTTTGGATCTTATTTTGAATATGTGTTGAATTAAGCAGATGTAAACGCTGTGTATCGGTTGGTTTATTATTCCGTTCTGAAAACAACCCCGTATCACGTGCGGGGCGACCGAACATCTCAAGGAACTGGCTTGTCGTGCTTCCGTCAGCTAACTCCACGGAACGATTTACCTTTGGGATGAAGCTAAACGGTTCGGGGATCGCGCTTGAATATCTCTCGCTCGATCCTGTTATCGAACACAAGGCATCGATAAGCACCTCGGCTTCCAGTCGACGTACTGGATAATAGGCGAATAGCGATTCTGCTTGTGGGTGATCGCTTTGTTTAATAGAGGATTGCTGGTAAGTTCGAGAGTTCAGTATAAGTTTGAAAATGTGCCGCGTATCGTATTTAGCCTTTACCAGTTCCTTTTCGAGAAAAGCCAGTAACTCCGGATTGACGGCTGAGTTATCCGGACGAATATCATCCGGCTGGTGAATTATCCCGCGTCCGAAAAGCCATGCCCAGATACGATTTACGCCGTTACGAGCAAACCACGGATTTTGCGATGCAGTGAGCCAGTCGGCAAAGACTTTCCGTGGGTCCTTTGTCGGGCCGATCTGTACGGTGCGGCCATCTGGAAGAACAGCTTTTAAAGTATCGGTCGAGGCCGGATCCAGGTAAACGATCTCTTCTTTCCACTCTGCGGTCTGCTTGTAGGCTACCCGCGAGAAGAAAGCCTCAAAGCCGGTCCGTTTATCCTGAGGCCATTTTTCTATGCGCACACCCATAAATGTAAGCGCTGCCGCCGATGCGATCGACGACTTATCGTGGCCTTGCATAGCTCGATAAAAATTCACCTGCGGAACACGAAAATTACTCCCGCTGGAAGTAAGCAACTCACGGGCAAATTGATCGTAGGGGATGTTCTTTTCAATAGCATCGGTGACCCATCGATGATAGGCCTGCACAGCATTGGGCCAAAGGTTAATGGGGAATTCGGCTTTTACACGAAGAAGGTCGCACCACTTCAAAGAATAATAACCGGCAAATTCTTGGCGTTCCAGAAGAGTATCTATCAGCATGGCCCGCTTGTTGGGACGGCGGTCCGTCAGAAAAGCGCGTACTTCCGTAACCCTGGGCAGTGTGCCGGTTACATCGAGGTATACCCGTCGAAGAAAGACCGCGTCGGAACATAAATTTGCCGGCGCGATTCCCTTTTTCTGCAATACTGCGGCCGTTAAGGTATCAATATCATTCGCGGCCGAGTAATTGGTGCTGGTTTCAAATGGGCGCACGATCGGGGATTCAACACCTGTTGCGTTGCCAGATGTCATAAAGACCAGAACAACGGCAAGCGAGATTTTCATCGCCGGGGCAATAAAGAAACGAAAATCGCAGTTCATCATTCCTCTCTGCTTTCACTTTATAAATTGTGATGCTTGTAATATTAGAATAGACGAACCAAACAGCTAATATATTGCAAACCATAAAGGATTATAGATCGTTTTCGCCCCTGATGATATTAAAATGCAAATATTCACCAAAAAAAGTGAAAAGTATTCCTCAGTACTTTCCGCTATTATCTTTGTCCAAAATTTAACTGTTACAGATCGAAGGGTGAGACAAAGTCCCCTTTTTCCTTTTGCACGGCTTTGAGTCTTAAGCGGATATTTTCAAAAGTATCATAAACGACCTGCGGGGTGTCAGCGACCTTGGCTTTATAGATAGCCTCTACGCGGTCGATCTTTGCCAGCAGGTTCGGAATTCGGACAGTAAACTGTTTGGCATAATCATCCTTTGAATAATCCTTGTTGAGTTTTTCCTTAAATAAACCTGCCAGGTCTTCGTATTTTGGAATAAATCCGGTGGGGGTCTTTATGGCATCGACATCACCATTGACGCGGAGTTCTGCCCAGAGGATCCAAACGGTCTTGTCGAGTATGGCGTTGAGGTATTTACCGTCTTTATCTTTGAGGAAGTAGTTCACTGAGAAAATAGCCGGCGGATTTTCGACATCGGCGGCGAAATCAAGATTGTTCTGAATATACCTTCCAAGCGGCACAGCGACAAAGTCCATGTTGGCCATTATATTAAAAGTTCTTACGCCCTCTTTGCCTAAGGTCGCGGCGGTAGTTTCAGATTCTATCGAAGCTCCTTTTGCGATGATGCCTTCTTCCCAGCTAAAAGCTTCTTCGACGGGAACGAGTGTATCGCTGTCACGTCCGCCGTAGATGATGCCCCCGACCGGAACGCCCTTTGGATTGTCGAGCTCCGGGTCGCAGTTATCAAGGTCAGTAAGGCGAACGGTATAACGTGCGTTCTTATGAGAAGGTGTTATCTCATTGTCCTTGTCATCGGTTTTGCCCTTTTTCCATTCGCCGGAATAATTTGTTCCCTGTCCCGGCAGTTCGCAGCCCATGCCGAGCCAATGCGGTTTTAAAT